>JAEUHO010000394.1 GCA_016795345.1 Planctomycetia bacterium
CCTGGCGCACGAGGTCGTCGAGGAGCGCCTCGACGTCGACCCCCTCGGCGGGCAGCACGAACCCGACACCGACCTCGGCCGTCCCCTCCTCGCGCACGTCCGCGGCGGTGATCTCGTCGCCGCGCGCGAGGATCACCGCGCGCTCGATCACGTTCCGCAGCTCGCGCACGTTGCCCGGCCACGGCCGCTTGCCGAGCACGGCGACCGCCTCGTCCTGGATGCGCATCGCCGGCCGGCCCCAGCCCGCGGCGATCTGCTCCACGAACTGCCGCGACAGCAGCCCGATGTCCTCGGCGCGCCCCCGCAGCGGCGGGATCCGCATGGGCACCACGCGCAGGCGGTAGAGGAGGTCGTCGCGGAACTTCCCCTCGCGCGCGAGGGCCTTGAGGTCGCGGTGCGTCGCGGAGATGACGCGGACGTCGACGTCGGTCTCCTGCACGCCGCCGAGCCGCCGGAACCGCCGGTCCTCGAGCACGCCGAGCAGCTTGGCCTGCAGCGGGCCCGCCATGTCCCCGATCTCGTCGAGGAAGAGCGTGCCGCCCTCCGCGGCCTCGATCAGGCCCATCTTGCGCCGCCGCGCGTCGGTGAACGCGCCCGGCTCGTGGCCGAACAGCTCGCTCTCGAGCAGGGCCTCGGGCATCGCGCTGCACGTGATCGACACGAAGGGACGCGAGGCCCGGGGGCTCTCCTCGTGGATCGCCCGGGCGACGAGGCCCTTGCCGGTCCCGCTCTCGCCCTCGAGCAGCACGGCCCGCGCCGGCGACTGCGCCACCCGGCGGACCTGCTCGCGGACGACCTGCGCCGCCTCGGACACCCCGATGAAGGCGTCGGCGCCGCGGCCCGGCTCGCCGAGGCGGCGCAGCCGGCGGTTCTCGCGCCGCAGCTCCGACGTCTCCATCGCCTTGGCGACGTGCTCGAGGAGCGCGTCCGCCTCGACGGGCTTGCTGACGTAGGTGAACGCCCCCCGCCGCATGGCCTCGACCGCGAGGTCCACCGAGGCGTGGGAGGTCACGATCAACGAGGGGACGCCCGGCTGCGCCTCCTCGAGCGCGGCCATCACGTCGAACCCCGTCCCGTCCGGCAGCCGCCAGTCCAGGACCGCGACGTCGAACGACTCGGTCGGCAGGAGCGCCTTGGCCGCCTGGAGGCTGTCGGCCTCCCGGACCCGATGCCCGGCCGCCCGCAGGTGCATCGAAACGGACCGTCGGATCAGCGGATCGTCTTCGACGAGGAGCAGGTTGCCGATCACGGTCTCCGGACGATACACCGTCGGTTCGGTCGCCGCGCCGGGGATCCCGCCCCAGGCAAATGGGGATCGTTCCGCACCGAACCCGGACGGATTCACCCCCGACCGCTCGGGACCCCGGAAAACGACCGGACTTGCGCTCGGTGTCCCCCCGAATCGGCCTTGGGCACGGGATTGGCGTAGCCCCCCCGGGGGCCCGGTGGTCGGGCCGTGCCCGGTGGAGTCCGTTGCATGTCCGCGCGCCCGAAGAAGTCCGCCTCCCGCCCGTCGGGCCGGGGCGGCGCCTCCGGACGCAAGGCCCGGGCGGCGACGGGGGGCGCGCCGTCCGCGAAGCGGGTCCGGCGCGCGGCCGACGCCGTGCCCCCCCGTCGTCCGACCCGGCCGGCGAAGCCCGCGCGACCGGCCCCGGCCGCCCCCTCGGTCCCGCCGATCGCGGCGGCCCGGACGGTGACGGCCGAGGTGGTCCCCCCGGGGGGCCGCCCCCCGCCGCCGGCGCCGGCCCACCCGTGGCCCCACCTGACCGCCCGGGACGTGATGCGGCGGGACGTCATCACGATCGACCGGGCCACGCCGTTGTCGGAGGTCGAGCGGGTCCTCGCGGACCAGAAGATCTCCGGCGCGCCCGTGACCGACGAGACCGGCGCCATCGTGGGCGTCATCTCCCTGCGCGACCTCGTCGAGCGCTACGTCGAGGACGCCGACGCGAGGCCCCGCCGCTCGCGCGGGTACTTCCACCTCTCCACGGAAGAGCTCGAGGACGACGACTACGAGCTGACGGAGCTCCCCGAGGAGACGGAGGAGACCGCCGAGGACGTGATGACCGCCGAGGTCTTCAGCGTCCCCGCCGACGCGCCGCTCGCCGACGTCGCCCGGACCATGGTCGAGAAGCGCATCCACCGCGTGCTCGTCCAGAGCGGCGGCCACTTCGCCGGCATCGTCGGGAGTTTCGAGATCCTGCAGGTGCTCGCCCTCGCGGGCACCCCTGGCCCATCACAAGGGAGTCCCCCGTGAAGCGCCCCCCCTTCGCCTCCATCCTGTGCCCGACCGACCTGTCCGCCACCGGCGACGAAGCCGTGGCGCTCGCGTTCGCGCTGGTGGCCCCGGGCGGCACGGTCCATCTCCTGCACGTGTGGGAGCCCGCCTACGTGCTCTCGCCGCTCGACGCCGCGCCCGTGGTCCTGCTCCCCGCGTCGCCCGCGTCGGACGAGGCCCACGAGAAGAAGGTCCGCGCGCACATGAAGCGGCTCGTCCCGGACAACGCCGGCAACGTCCGCCACGAGGTCCACGTCGTGAAGGACGGCAACCCGACCGCGACGATCCACCGCGAGGCCACCCGCGTCGGCGCCGACGTCGTCGTGATGGGCACGCACGGCCGCACGGGCATCGGCCGCGTCCTGATGGGGAGCGTCGCGACGGACGTCGTGAAGTCCGGCAAGATCCCGGTGATCCTGGTCCGCAACGGCTTCGGGAAGTCGTAGCCCGCGGGCCGGGCCCCCGCGCCGACGGGGTCACGCTGCGGCGGGGTCGGGCCCGGACGCGGTCAGGCGCCCGTGTGGCCGAAGCCGCCGGCGCCGCGCGCCGTGGGCGGCAGCGCCGTCATCGGCACCCACGTCGCGCGGGCGACGGGCGCGAACACCAGCTGCGCGATCCGCGTCCCGCGCGCGATCACGACGGGGTCCGCGCCCAGGTTCATCAGGATCACCGCGACCTCGCCGCGGTAGTCGGCGTCGATCGTGCCCGGGCTGTTGGGCACGACGAGCCCCTGCTTCCACGCGAAGCCGCTGCGCGGGCGGACCTGCGCCTCGAACCCCTCGGGGACCGCGATGCGGAGCCCCGTCGGCACCATCGCCCGCGCGCCCGGCGCGATCGTGACGGGCGCGGGGACGGCGGCGACGAGGTCGAGCCCCGCGGCGCCGGCCGTCGCATAGGCGGGCAACGCGAGGTCGGCGGCGTGCGGCAGCACTTCGACGGGGACGGCGATCGCGAGGTTCAAGGGACGCTCCACGGGGGCACCCATGGAACCGGACGGGGGGGACCGCCTGGCCCGGCCGCCGACCGGTCGGGCCCGCGGTCGCGTGCCGAGGGATCCCGGCGCGTCAGCCGAAGCGCACCTTCATCACGAGGATGAACGTCGCGAGGGAGAGCGTCACGGCGTTGGCCGCGATGATCGGCAGCGACCCGAGGTTGAGGCCGTACCAGAGCCACAACGCGACCCCGAGCACGAAGACGACGTACATCCCGAGCGACACGCCATGGGCGGAGCGCGTCTTCCACGTCATCCACGCCTGTGGCACGAAGGCGCTCGTGGTGAGGACGGCGGCGACGAAACCGATGAGGTCGTTGAGCGGCACGGCGCCGGGAATGTAACGGCGGCGCGCGTCCCGCCCGCATTTGCCGTGCGCGAGCGCTCGCCGCGCGGGTCCGAACGGCTGCCGGGCCTCGCGGTCGCGGGCCACCGTCCGCCCCAACCTCGGGTGGGGACGCGGGTTAGGCGCAACGCCCCGTCGTTACATCCGCGTGGCCCGCGTCTTGCCAAGGAACCCTCGGGCGATCGGAACCGGCTTCGACCGGACGGAGGATCCTTCGATGCACCGACGCCACATCCGCCTGCTCTCCCGCGGTCTCTCCCTGGCCGGCGCGCTCGCCGTCGCGTGGACGGGGGTCGCCTGCGGAGGCGGCGGGTCGGCGGGCGGCGGCGGCTCGACCCCGGCCGGGATCGTCCTCGTGGACTTCCTGCAGCGCGGGCAGGACAACGTGCCGCTCAACCGGACGCTCGAGTTCGTGTTCAGCGACGTGCTCGACCCGGACTCCGTGAAGCCCGACTCGTTCCAGATCCGCGTGGGCCCGGCGTTCGGCCCGCAGGTGACGGGCATCGCGGTGGTCGAGGGACCACGCGTGCGGTTCGAGCCGCGGCTCCCGGGCCGGTGCGACCTCTCCGACGGCGGGCTGCAACCCGACACCGACTACCGCGTGACGGTCATCGGGCACCCGGAACAGTTCGCGGTCCGCAGCATCGCGGGGGACCCGCTCGAGCGGACGGTGAGCGAGGGGCTGACGTTCCACACGCGCGCCGAGACCGACCCCGAGCTGTTCGAGGACGCGAGGCCCGGCGTGTTGCCGTCGATCCTGTCCGTGACGCCGGCCGACGGCACCGCCGGCGTGCCCGTCGGCCCGTCGAACGCGATCGAGGTGCGGTTCAGCGAGAACCTCGACCCGTGCACGGTCACGCCGAACACCGTGAGCGTGACGCAGGTCGCGACGGGGCCGTTCAACCCGGTCAACGACCAGACGCCGGGCGACCCCGGCTCGTGGGGCAGCGGGACGCCGACGCTGCCCGCGCGGACGATCCGCTGCGACTACGAGTTCACGCAGACGACGCTCTCGACGCGGCTGCGCATCGTGCCGCGGTTCGGCGAGTGGCCCGACAACGCGCAGATCGTCGTGCGGCTGGACAACACGGTCACCGACTTCGGCGGCAATCCGCTGCCCGCGTACGCGTTCTCGTTCACGACGGAGGACCGCCCCGCGCAGACGCGTTCGCTCGACCTCGAGTTCGGGCCCGACGTCGCGGCCGACACGGGCAACACGACCGCCGAGCTCGACAGCGCGCGGTCGGCGAGCCGCGTGACCGGCTTCCTCCTCGTGGCGGGCGACGGCGACAACGGCCCGATCGGCAACCTCCTGTCGGCCTCGGGCCCCGGGACCGCGAACGGCGACGTGAACGGCGGCGGCCCGTGCTCGGCGGCGATCCCGCCGGTCGCGAACGACGGCGCGCTCGACGACTTCGACCCCCCGAGCGACGTGAACCTGTCGACGGGGGCCACCCGGAACACGTGCCGCAACTCGACGGACGGCTCCGCGGCGGTGGTGTTCGAGTACCGCTCGTTCCGCATCCGCAGCGGCGTGACCGTGCGCCTGACGGGCGTGAACCCCGCGATCATCCTGGTGCGCGGCGACCTCACGATCGAGGCCGGCGGGCGCCTGCTCGCGCGCGGCGACGGCGGCAACGGCGCGCCCCTCGGCACGGGGCAGGCCGGCAACGGCGGGAGCACCACGGACGCGCCCGGTGGCGTCGGCGTCGCGGGCGGCGGCAGCGGCGGCGTCGGCAAGAACGTCGGCAACAACCTGCTCGTGTACGGCGGGAACGGGCATCCGGGCTACGGCTCCACCGCGTGGGGCACGACGCCCGGGTCCGGCGGCGACACCGACCCGGTGCTCCAGGGCGCGGGGCGCGGCGGCGTCGGCACGGTGCAGAACCAGATCGCCGTGGTGAACCGGTTCCCGGTGTCGGGCGGCGGCGGCGGGCACGCGACGATCGGCGGCTCGGGCACCGCGAACGGCGGCGGCTCGACGCCCCGCGCGCTGATGAGCACGGTGCTCGACGGGGCCGGCGGCAGTACGTACGGCGCGCCGAGCGGCCGCATGCCGACCGCCGAGGCCGGGTCCGGCGGCGGCGGCGGCGGGTCGCAGCAGGCGCTGCCGGCGAACGCGGGCTCCTACTTCGGCTCCGGCGGCGGCGGCGGCGCCGGCGGCGGGTTCGTCGATCTCACGGCGCAGGGCAACATCCGCATCCTCGGCACCGTGGACGCGCAGGGCAGTCGCGGCGGCAACGGCGGCAGCCAGGGCGGCGCCGTGGTCGGCTCGGGCGCCGGCGGCGGTGGCGGCTCCGGCGGCGGCATCCGGCTCCTCACGCCGGGCGAGGTGGTGCTCGGCGTCGGCGCGGTGCTGACGGCGACGGGCGGCGCGGGCGGGACGAGCCTGGCGTACCCGCTCAACAACGCGCCCGCGAACAACGGCGGCGCCGGCGGCGTGGGCCGCATCGTGATCGAGGACGCCGACTCGATCGTCAGCGGCCTCGGCGGCGCGATGGTGACGCCGGGCGAGGGCGCGGCCGGCTTCTACCGCGGCGTCTTCGACGCGACGCGCTTCCAAGGCGGCGGCCTCCGCCCGACGCTCGTCACGCGGGTGATCGACGCGGGCCCGTTCGCGCCGGTCTTCCTCTCCCCCACCGCGGCGGACTTCGTCGCGGGCATCCCGCTCGTGTCGAGCCGCGGCATGGGCCGCACGACGATCTTCATCGAGGCCGAGGGCTTCGCGGCGAACGCGGACGGGACGGCGAGCAACGTCGGCACCGGCTGGCGCGCCGTCGGCCACTTCGTGGACTCCGGCGCGGTGACCCAGCCGACGTGGGTCCCCGACGTCCCTCCGCCGGCCCCGGACGTCGCCGACGTCGGCGGCGTGCTCCCGGGCGGCGTGACGCCCTCGGGCTTCTCGCAGCTCGCGGGCATGGAGTTCGTCCGCTTCCGCGTGACGTTCTTCCTGCCCTCGACCATGGGCCCGTTCGACGCGGGTTCCTACCTCGACCGCTGGTCCGTCCGCTTCACCTACGACCAGTGACATCCCTTCCGGCCTGACCACGGGGCCCGGGGCCGTTCGGTCCCGGGCCCCCGTCGTCTCCACCGGCACGCGGAGCGCGGCGGGAGGCCGCGCGCCCGCTCCGGCGCTCCCGGGTGGCCCGACGGTGCCGGGAAGACCGGCAAGGCGACGCCGCGATTCGCCGACGCGAGTGCGGACCGAAATCCGACGGCTGTGCGACCCTCCTGTGGAGGTCCCGATGCCGTCCCCCATCACCCTCGACGAAGCGCTCGCGCACGAGGGTTTCGTCCGAGCGCTCGCCCGCGGCGCGCTGGGCCGGGACGACGCGGTCGAGGACGTCGTCCAGGAGACGCTGCTCGCCGTCGTCCGACAGCGACCGGCCCCACGTTCCGTGCGGGGCTGGCTCGCGGCGGTCGTCCGCCGGCGAGCGGCGGACATCACGCGTGCCCGCTCGCGCCGCGCCCGCCTCGAGCCCCGGGGCGCGCGCCCCGAAGCCACTGCCTCCGCGGCCGACATCGTGGCCCGGGAGGAGGTGCGTCGCCGGCTCGTCGCGGCGCTCCTCTCGCTCGACCCCGTTCATCGCGACGCGCTGCTCCTTCGCTACGACGAGGACCTCCCCCCGCGCGAGATGGCCGCGAGACTCGGCGTCCCGGTCGAGACGGCGCGGTCCCGCGTCAAGCGGGGTCTGCACGAGCTCCGCGCCCGGCTCGACGCGGACGCGCGGGGGGACCGCAAGGCCTGGGCCGTTGCACTCGCCGGCGTCGCGGGCCTGGCCACACCGGTCGCGGCC
>JAEUHO010000413.1 GCA_016795345.1 Planctomycetia bacterium
GATCCCGCCGGACGGGACGTCGTCGGCCGCGGTGGGCAGCGCGAAGGTGTCGGCGCCCTCCGGGTGGGGGAGCCGGGCGTCGGGCTCGATGCCGAGCAGCTTGTACATGCTCGCGATGAGGTCGCGCGGGTGGACCGGCCGCGTCCTCACCTCCTCGCCCCTGGCGTCGGACGCGCCGACGACGCGGCCGCCCTTGAAGCCGCCGCCCGCGACCAGCGTCGAGAACACCTTGCCCCAGTGGCCGCGGCCGCCGTTCCACGGCGCCTCCGTGTCCACCTTCGGCGTGCGGCCGAACTCGCCGCCGCACCAGACGATGGTGCTCGCGAGCAGGCCGCGGTCGGCGAGGTCCTCGAGGAGCGTCGCGAGCCCGCGGTCGAGCTCGGGCAGCTTGCGGCGCATCTCGGGGAAGTTGTCCTTGTGGGTGTCCCAGCCCGCGTAGTTGATCGTCACGTACGGCACGCCCTGCTCGACGAGCCGGCGCGCGACGAGGCAGGACTGGCCGAACTTGGTGCGCCCGTACCGGTCGCGCAGCGCGTCGGGCTCCGCCGCGAGGTCGAACGTCCGCGCGCCGGCGCCGAGGATCAGCTCGTAGGCCTGCTCCTCGGACCGCGCCAGCGCGCGCACCGCGGGGTTCGACGGGAGCGCGCGGCGCAGGCCGTCGAGCCGGTCGAGGAGCGCGCGGCGCTCGCGCTGCTGCGCCTCCGTGATGCCCGCCGCGACGATGCCCTCGACGAGGAACCGCGGCTGCGACGGGTCGCCGCCCGTCGCGAACGGGCGGTGGCGCGTGCCGAGGAACCCGGCCTCGTCGAACCGGCCCTGGGGCTCCGTGAGCACGACGTAGGGCGGCAGCCGCGCCGCGTCGTCGGCCGGCTCGCCGCGGAAGTGCGCCACGACCGCGCCGACGGTCGGGTAGACGATGCGCTCGCCGGCCTTGCGGCCCGTCTGCACCATGTACGCGGCCGTCTCGTGCCCGAAGTTCCCGTGGGTCATGCTGCGGATCAGCGCGTACTTGTCGGCCTGCTTCGCGAGGAGCGGCAGGAGCTCGGAGATCCGGATCCCCGACACGTTCGTCTCGATCGGCCGCATGAGGGGCCCCGCGTACGCGCTGCCCGCCTCGGGCTTCGGGTCGAACGTGTCGAGGTGGCTGGGGCCGCCCCACATCCAGATCTGGACGACGGACCGGGCCTTCCCCGCCGTCACGCGAGGCCCGCCGGCCCACGCGCGGACGGCGAGGTGGTCGCCGAGCAGGCAGCCGGCCGCGCCGAGCAGCCCGGTCCGCAGCACGTCGCGACGGGTGGGGGCGGTGGGCATGGTCGGGTCCTCCCCGCGTCAGTGGCGGCACTGGAACTCGGCGCCGTTGATCAGCGCCCAGGCGAGGTCCACCCCGGCCCGGGCGAGGCTCCCGACGTCGTCCTGGTGGGCGCGGACGGCCTCGAGCTCGGCGGCCGTCGGGTACCGCGACAGGATCGTCAGGTACAGCGTGTCGTAGGTGTCCCGCGGCCACGCCGTCGGCTTCAGCATGGCCGCCATGTTCGGGCCCTGCTCGAGCTTGCGGCGCAGGTGCGTCGAGTTGAGCAGGTGGAGGCGCTGCGCCACCGTCGGCAGCGCGGCGCGTTGCTCCGACTCGAGGCCCGTCACCCGCGGCGAGCGCCCGAAGAGCTCGAGGAACGGGCTCGTCACGCTGGCGTCGGCCAGCGCGATCGAGCGCTGGCCCTCCGGCATGAACGTGAACGGCTCGGGGATCTTGCTCGTGTACTCCTCGGTGGTGCCGGTCACCTGGTTGATCGCGTCGATCAGCACCTCGGCCTCGAGCCGCCGCACCGCGTAGTGGGCGAACGCCGCCTCGGCGCCGGGGTGGTCCGTCGTCGGCACGCAGGCGCGCTGGTAGGTCTCCGAGTTGAGGATCACCCGGAAGAGGTGCTTCAGGTCGAAGCCCGCGGCGACGACCTCGCGCTCGAGGAGCGCGAGCAGCTCGGGGTTCGTCGGCGGGTTGTCGGGCCGCAGGTCGTCGGGCTCGTGGACGATCCCCGTCCCCAGCAGCCACGACCACACGCGGTTCGCGATGGCCTTCGCGAACCACGGGTTCGACGGCGACACCACCCAGTCGGCCAGCACCTCGCGGGGGTCCTGCCGGGGCGGCAGCTTCACGACGGTGCCGTCCGGCAGCGTCGTCGAGGCGACGCCGGGCTTCGTGACGTCGAAGAAGACGATCTCCTCCTTCCACTCCGCCGTCGTCTTCCAGCCCACGCGCGCGAGGCACGCCGCCAGCCCGTCGAGGCGCGCCGGGTCCCACGTCTCGGCGCGGCAGCCGAGGAAGGTCAGCGCCACGGCGCGCGCGAGGGTCGGCGCGTCCTTGCGCTGGACCGCCCGGTGGAAGTTCACCGCCGGGACGCGGACGTTGCTGCCGCTCGACGTCAGGAGGGCGCGCGCGAACCGGTCCCACGGGACGTTCTCGCGCACCTGGGTGCGGATCCACCGGTGGTAGGCCTGGACCGCGTTCGGCCACAGGTTGATCGGGAACTCCGACTTGACGCGCAGGAGCGTGCACCAGCGCATGGCGAGGTAGTCCGCGAACTCCTCGCGCTCGAGCAGCGCGTCGACGAGCGCCGCGCGGCGGTCCGGCTTGCGGTTGCGCAGGAACGCGCGCACCTCGTCGAGGCGGGGCAGCGTCCCGATCACGTCGAGGTGGACGCGGCGGACGAACGTCTCGTCGGAGCACCGCGGGGCCGGCGCGATCCCGAGCGCGTCGAGGCGCGCGCGCACCAGCGCGTCCACGCGCGCCGACGCGGCCGCCCACGGCGCGGACGCCACGGTCGGCGCCGGTTCCGGCGCGGCGCGGGCCGGCGCCGCGAGGGGCTGGCACGCGAGCGCCGCGAGCACGAGCGCCGCGGCCGC
>JAEUHO010000414.1 GCA_016795345.1 Planctomycetia bacterium
CCAGCGCGACGGCGGGGCCGGTGAGCCCCGCGTCGGCCACGGGCTTCGGCAACGCGAACGCCGGCACCGCGCGCGTCTCGCCGACGTCGCGCGCCGCGTCGAGGCCGGCCCGCAGGGCGGGGTCGAGCGCGAGGTCCCACCCGAGGACGCCCGGCGCGAGCCCGGCCGGCGCGACGACCGCCAGCGGCGCGTGCAGCGCCTCCGGCGCGACGACCGAGAAGCCGCTCGCCGGGTCCCACCGCCGCACGCGGAAGGACGGCCGGTCCGCCCGGCGCACGCCGTCGGCGAACGCCTCCAGCTCGGCCCCGGCGACCGCCGGCGCCCAGCCGACGAGCACGTGCCCGGGCCGGAGCTCGTGCAGGCGCGCGTAGAACGAGCCCAACGACTCCGGCGTCGGGGGCTCCGACGCGTCGAACAGCCCGGGCACCGTGGCGAGCAGCGCCCGGTGGATCTCGATCGCGTCGGCGACGACGCGGCCCCGCGTCCCGGCGGCGCGCTCGAAGTCCGCGGCGTCGCCGCGGCGCTCGCGCTGCATCAGCAGAGCCCACGCCACGCCCGAGACGACGAGCCCCACCAGGAGGGCGACGACCCACGGGCGCCGGCGCGCGCGCGGGACGACGGTCTCGTCGGGGCTGGACGGGGCGGCGACGTTCATGCGGTCGCGGAGGGACCCGGGCGGGAGGTGCCCGCGCCGGCGTCCCCCGCGGCCGTCAGTTGTCGCCGGACCCGGCCGGAGCCGGGAACTTCTTCTCGAGTTCCGCCCAGCGCGGGTCCTGTTTGAGGCTCGTCAGGTCCTCGTCGGCGCGCCAGATGCGCGCGATGCCGGCCCCGTCCCCCGCCTTCGTGTCGGCCTCCAGCGACGCCGTCAGCGCCGCGAACGCCTCGTCGAGCTCCTTCAGCCGCCCGTGCGCGCACGCGAGGTTGTAGCGCGCGATGACCGCGGACCGCGGCTCGTCGAACGCCCCCGCGACCGCCTCCTTGAGGACGTCGCGCGCCTCGGCGTCGGCCTTCTTCGTGAAGAGGAGCGCCAACCCGAGCTCGCCGAGGCACGAGGCCCGCTCGCCGGCGGTCAACGCGCCCGTCGCGTCCTTGGCGACGGCCGCCTTCATGTACGCGATGGCCTTGGCGAGCACCGCCGCCGCGTCGTCGGCCTCGCGCATCCGGAGCTCGTTCGCCTCGCCCGACGCCACCGCGCCGAGCACGAAGTTCCCCGCCGCGTGTTTCGGGTCCATGGCGACGATCGCGCGCGCGAGCGCGACCGCGCGGACAGCGTTCCCCGCGCCGAGCGCGCTCGTCGCCCGCAGCCCGAGCATCCGCGTCGCGTACGCGACCTGGATCTCGACCGCCTTCGCGCGGATCTCCGCGGGCGCCGCGACCACGAGCCATCGCGTGGAGTGCCCCATCGCGACGACGGTCCAGCCCTTGCCCTCCGCGGCCCCCTTCAGCGCCGCGGCCGCGTCGGGCAGCACGGCGTCGAGGTCCACGAGCGCGAACACCGCCTTCTTCCCGTCCGGCGACGTCGCGGACGCGCCGAGCACGTGCACCTGCTCGGCCTTCGCCTTCGAGGCCACGACCGCGACGATCGCGTCCTTCAGCGCCGCCTCGTCGGCCGCCGCGTCGGCGCTGCCCACGAGCTTCCAGCCCTCGGGGAGGCCGTCGGCCGACAGACGCACGTCGTGCTGGGAGTGCTCCGCCTCCGCCGGCTCGGCGGCGGCGTCCTCCGCCCAGGCCACCGGGGCGACGACGACGGGGAGCAGCAGGGCGAACGCGGCGACGACGAGCGCGGGCAGACGGGGCGACATGGGCGACTCCGGGGGAAACCGACACGGTACCCGAGGTCCGCAGCCAGGGGGGCGGGACGCGAGGCCCGCGCGGGGGCGGGCCTCGCCGTCCCCGCCGAGGGGTCGGTCCCGCGCCGCCGCCGCGCCGGGGCCGGCCGCGCGGCGGCGACGCGCACCGGGCCCGCCGTCGCGCGGGCCGGTTCACGCCTGGAAACAGGCCCAACCGTCGGCGCGCCCGCGATGCTCCGCGGCCCGGGCCCCGAGCGACGTCTCGACGCG
>JAEUHO010000473.1 GCA_016795345.1 Planctomycetia bacterium
CCCGCGACGAACGCGTCGTTGACGTCGCTCACGAGGACCGGCTCGCCGCCGAGCGCGACGAGGTAGCCCGCGATGCCCGACGGGTCGGTCGCGGGCTCCCAGCGCACGTAGACGCGCGACGCGGACACCCGCAGCGCCACCACGCCGGTCGGCGCGGCGGGCGGCGTCGTGTCCGGGGTCGCGGTGCCGGCGGGCAGGTCCACGCGCAGCATCGTCCGGCGGTCCACCGTGACCTGGCCGACGAAGCCCCCGACCCCGGCCTTGTTCACGGACACGCTGAACGGGTTGCGCCCGTTCGCGACGGGGCCGTTCGTGACCTGATGGGCGACGACCGTGCCGGACGCGAGGCCCGCCGCGTCGGTCGTCGCGGTGAACGCGGTGGCGCCGTCCTTGTCGCGCACGGTGACCGCCGCGCCGGCGACGGGGGCCCCGCCCGCGTCCACCGCCAGGACCCCGAGCGTCCACTCGCGCGTGCTCGCGTACGGGCCCGCGCCGCCCCACTGGTCGACCGCGAGGAGGTCCTCGGTCGTGAGGGGGTCGAGGAGGCGGTGCTCGGGCGACGTCAGGGTGTCGCTGTTGTCGAAGTACTCGAACAGGAACGGGTGCGCGGTGCCCAGCGAGAGGTCGCGGACCCACACGTTGTCGCGCAGCAGCCCGCCGCGGCGCGCGCCCCACGCCCGGTCGATCAGGCGGTCGGTCGCGCGGAACACGTTGCGCCGGAGCGTGACGCCGTTCGGCGCCGCCACCGTCCCCGACGACCACTCGAGCGCGTGGCCGCGGAGCGCCGGCGTCGTCGAGAGGCCGTGGACGCGGTTCTGCTCGATCACGACGCCGGTGGTGCCCTCGAGGTCGAGGTCGAGCGCGCGCACCTCGCCGTGGGTCGCGTCCGCCGTCCCGACGACGAGGTTCCGGTCGATGCGGGTCCCGCTCGCGCCCTCGAGCTTGATGCCGTGCACCCAGTGGAAGTCCGGGTACTCGTCGTTCGGCTGGTCCTGCACGCGGAGCACGTTGTCGTGGACGCGGCACGACGTGCCCGACCCGTCCACGCCGTCGAGGTGGACGCCGCGCGACTCGCCGGCGCCCTCGTTCTCGAACACGTCCACCGACGGCTTGTACAGGCCGAACATGTACGCGTTGGCCACCAGCGCCTTCGTGCCGAGCACGCGGTTGTGGTGGACCGTCGCCTCGCCCGTCGTGGCGTTGCCCTGGAGCTTCAGGCCCCACTGCGGGCTCGAGAGCACGAGGTTGTGGTCGAGCTGCACGCCCTTCGTGACCGTCTCCACGAAGATCGCGGCGACGCCCGGGTACGACCGGTTGGTCACGACCCGCGTGTCGCAGCGCACCGTGTTGTGGTCCACGCGCACGTCGCCCGTCGGCCCGTCGCCCACCACGATGCCCGACGTGTCGTCGCCGCGGACGGTCACGTCGAGCCACGCGATGCGCAGGTGGTGCCCGCCGCGGAACCACACGCCGTGCGACGCGGCCGCGTTCGCGCCGCCCTGCACGATGCGGCCGTTGCGGACCGTGATCGTGCCGGTGTTGTAGAGGAACTCGCTGTACACGCCGTAGCTCGTGCCCGCCGCCGTCCCGTACGTCACCGTGCGCCCGCCGAGGTCGAGGACGACGTCGCGCGCCGTGATCCGGAACGCCGTGCCGCCCGTCGTCACATCCTGCGTGAGCAGGTACGTCGCGCCGTCCTGCGACAACGTCGCGGGGCCCGTCAGCGCGATCGCGTTGCCCGGCGGCGTCGGCGGCCCGCCCGGCACGCGGCACGCCACCGCGAACCCGAACGGCGCCGTCGTCGCGCCGCGCACGACCTCGACGGCGAACTGCAGCGTCTGCCCCGGCTCGAGCCCCGTCAGCACGAGGGTCTCGGCCGCGCCCGGCGCGCCCGGCGTCGTCCCGTGGGGGACCACCGTGGCCGCCGCGACGTCGGCCGGCGTCTCGAGGTGGCGCACGCGGCTGCGCACGACGTACGCGGTCGCCTGCGGCGTCGGCGCGGTGAACCGCAGCACGACGCTGCCGGCGCTCGCGCCCGGCGCGGCCGTCAGGTCCGGCGTCTCGAGGCCGGGCACGACCGCGGGCGGAGGCGGGGGAGGGCCTCCGCCGCCTCCGCCTCCGCCGCCCGCGCCCCCGCCGCCCCCGCCGCACGCGACGACGACGCCGAGCACGAGGGCGCCGACCCCCCCGAGGGAGGCGCGGCGACGCGAGGCGGCGGGGGTCGGGACGGAGCGGGCCATCGGGTCAGGATAGCCCCGGCGCGGCGGCGGGCACGGGGTCGTACGCCGCGGCCCGGGGGTCGAGGGCGGCGAGCGCGTCGCCCATGGTGCCGAACGGCATCGCGTCGAGGAGCGCGGCCAGCCGGTCGCGCATCCGGCCGAGGTTGAGCGTGTGCCGGACGCGCGCGCGCCACGGCGCGGCGGCGAGGCGCGGCTGGTCGGGGTCGAGCTCCCACGGGTGCAGGTAGACGACGGTCGGGACCCCGGCCGTGTTCTCGTGACGCAAGGCCCGGCGCATCACGGGCCCGGGCAGGAGCCGCATCCAGCCCCCGCCCGCCACGGGCAGGTTGCGGCCCATCACGCGCCGCGTCGTCATGGGGAACTCCCAGATCGAGCGCCCGTCGGCGCCGGTCAGCACGACGGGGTGCCGCGGGAAGTCCGGGATGCCGTAGCGGTCGTGGCGCACCGGGAAGACGCTGCTCGAGAACGTGTAGCCCTCGTCGCGGAGCACGTCGAACACCCACAGGTTCGAGCGCGCCACCGAGAACGACGGCGCGCGGTACCCGCGCGGCACGACGCCGCACGCGGCCGTGATCGCCGCCGCCGCGCGCCGCAGGTCGGCGCGGAACGTCTCCGGCGTGAACGTCGTCGCGAGCCGGTGGTCGAAGCCGTGCGAGGCGACCTCGTGGCCGCGGGCCGCGATCTCGCGCAGCAGCGCCGGGTGCCGCTCGGCCACCCAGCCGAGGCAGAAGAACGTGGCCCGCACGCGTTTCTCGGCCAGGAGGTCGAGCACGAGGCCGGTGTTGCGCACGACGCGGGACGCGTACCGCGGCCAGTCCTCGCGGCGCACGACGGCCTCGAAGCCCGAGACCTGGTACCAGTCCTCGACGTCCACGGTGAGGGCGTTGCGTACGACGGCGGTCACGGCGGGTCTCCGGCGACGGGACGGGCGGGCGGGTCGCCCGGCTCCTGCGCGCGCACGGCGACGGCGAGGAGCGCGGGCAGGAGGTACCAGGCCAGGCGGTCCACGTTGTGGGCCCCGAGCCCGGACACGAGCAGCAGCCCCAGCGTGAACGGGACGACGAGCGCGAGGTCGCGGACCGCCGCGTCCCACGGGTCGGGGCTGCCGGCGAGGCGGCGGCGCGTGCGCCACGCGAAGAGGAACGCCGCGCCGAGGTACCCGACGAAGGGCACGAGGCCGGCGAGGCCGTAGGTCGCGATCACCTGGCCGGTGAGGTTGTGCGGCATGAGCCGGTCGCCGTCCACGCGCCGCATCCGGTAGGCGGGCCAGCACCCGGGGCCGACGCCGGTGAGCGGGTTCTCGGTGAACATGCGGAACGCGATCTTGTAGCCCTCGATGCGGCCGACGGTGCTGCTCTCCTTCGTGTAGGTCTTCGAGGACAGGATCGACGAGTACCGCTCCATGGCCTCCTCGGTCTGGCTCGACGCGAGCCAGACGCCGAGCCCCACGAGCGCGACCGCGAGGCCCAGCTTGACCTTGCGGCTCGGCAGCATCACCAGCGCGAACAGCACGTTGAGGAGGTGGAGCACGAGGCCCGAGCGGCTGTGGGTCTGGATCACGCAGTAGGTGGCGAGCAGGCCGTAGACGACGACGCAGCCCCGCAGGAGGGCGAGGCGCGTCCTCAGGGCGCACCAGGTGAGGATCGGCAGCGAGAACGCGATCGTGCCGGCGAAGGAGTTCGGGTCGGAGACCGAGAGGCCCGCGCCCATCATGCGCGACACGCCCATCGTGAACTGGTGCTTCCCGTTCAGGTACTCCATGAACGACCGCAGCAGGTAGAGGCCGCTGGCGGCCGCGAGCACGAGGACCGTGAGGACGACCTCGCGGCGCGTGCGCACGATCGCGACGACGAGGACGTACGACAGCATGGTCGTCGTCATCTCGATCTGGACGTCCTTCGCGATCGCGGGCTCGAACGCCCAGAGCGCCGCGAACGCCCCGCCGACGATGAACGCGACGTACCAGGCCGTCATCGCGCGGTGCGCGGGCGCGACCTCGCCGCGCACGCGCTCGCGGGTGAGGAGGCGCGTGCCCGCGACCGCGAGGGCGACGCCGCCGAGCAGCAGGCGCGGGCGGAAGCGGCCGATGGCGGGCCACTCCTCGTCGAAGAACGTCGTCTGCAGCATCAGGTAGCCGAGCAGCGCGAGGAACGGCGCGGGGAGGCCCGCGAGCGACGTGGACGCGAACGCGAAGAACCCGCGGCGGCCGCCGGGCCTCGCGTCCCCCGCGCCCGACCGCGCCTCCGGCGCCGGGGCCGGGCTCGGGGGCAGCTCGGTGAAGGAGGGGGCGCCGCTCATCGCGCCGGCTCCGCGGGGACCGGGAGCGTCTCGAGGCGCAGGGACGGCGGCGAGAGGCGCGCGAGCAGCGCGTGGAGCCCGAGGAACGCGACCTGCGTGCCCGCGGCGAGCCCGAGGAGCGCGGGCCAGCCGAGGGGGGCCGCGGGGTCGACGAGCGCGCGGAGCGCGAGGGCCACGGCGGCGGTGGCGAGCAGCGGCGTCGTCCACGCCCGCAGCGCGAGCGCGAGGTAGCCGCCGCCGAACGACCGCGCCGCGCACGCGGGGAGGATCAGGAGGCGCACGACGAGGGACGGCACCGTGGTGCCGAGGGCCACGCCGAGCACGCCGAGCGGGCGCGCGAGGAGGAGGCTCGCGACGAGGTTCGCGACGGCCTCGACGAGGGAGAGGATGCCGAGGAGGCGCACGCGGCCGGCGCCGTAGAGCACGGCCTCGAACGGGTAGGCGGCGATGGGGCCCACGGCGCCGACCGTGAGGCAGACGAGGACGGCGACGGCCTCGCCGCGGAACTCGGCGCTCTGCCACCGCACGAGGAACGGCTCGCCGACGCCGAGCAGGTACGCGAGGATCGCGCCGCCGACCAGGAGCATGGAGCGGCTGCCGCGGCCGAGCATGCGGAGGAGGCCGGCGCGGTCGCCGAGCGCCTCGAGGCGCGTGGCCGCGGGCGTGAGCACGCGGCTCGCGGCCGTCGTGAGCGAGCGGGCGTAGGTGGGGAGCTTGCTGCCGACGGCGAAGACGGCGACGGCCTCGGCGCCGAGCGTGGCGCCGATCACGAGGGCGTCGGTGCGCCAGATGAGGAGCTGCGCGAGGCTGACGAGGAGCGCGGCGCCGCCGTACCGCATCAACGCGCGGCAGCGGTCGCGGGTGGCGAGCGACGGCGCGATGCGGAGGCCCGGCTCGATGCGGAACGCCCACGCGGCCTTGACCGCCATCTCGAGCACGTCGGCGCCGACCGTGACCCACGCGAGGCCGAGGAGCCCGTGGCCCGCGGACAGGACGTACATCGTGCCTGCGGCCTTGCCCGCGAGCACGAGCAGGTCGGTCCCGCACAGGAGGCCGTAGCGCTGCTTGCCGACGACGACCGCCGAGAACGCGTTGAGCGGCAGCGTGAGCGCCATGGAGGCGCTCGTCAGGAGCACGGCGAACGAGGTCTCGCCCGCGCGCGCCGCCGACACGTCGAACCACCGCGGCACGAGGGGCGCCACGACGAACGCCGCCGCGAGCACGAGGGCGCCGCAGGCCCCGAACGTGACCAGCGCGGCGTTGACGTAGCGGTTGACCTCGTCGCGCTCGCCCTTCGCGTCGTGGCGCGCGACGAAGTAGACGACGGCCGGGCGCACCCCGAGGTCCGCGAACCCCAGGTAGCCCGTGAGCGACATCACGATCTCCCAGACCCCGTAGGCGCCCTTGCCGAGGGTGCGGAGCACGTAGGGCGAGAGGAAGAACATGACGACGGCGTTCGCGACGAAGACGCCGGTGGTCCAGAGGCTGTTCACGACGACGCGGCGGCGGTCGCTGCCCGCGGGCCCGAACGCGGCGGCGAGGCGCCCGCCGGCGGGCGGCGGGGCGGCGGTCGGGGGCGGGGGAAGGGTGGGGGGCACGGGGGGCGGGGAGGGCCGGGGACCGGGTGGCCCCGGCACGGACGCGCACGGCGGGGCGCCCGCGTCGGGGGAAGGTACCCTTATCGACTTCCGCCCGGATTCCCGCGCGAACTCCACGGACCCGCCCCGGGGCCGCCGCCGTTCGCGTCGCGTTCGGCCCGTCGAGCGGGCGCGACGGCGTCCGTCCAACGCGCGCCTCAACGGCTCTTCATCCCCCGTGAACCCCCGTCCGATAAGGCCCTACCGCGCTCGCTCCCGCCCGCACCGGGCGGACGGGCGCGGTCCGTCCCGTCCCGGGACGGCGACCCCGTGGGGGTGCACATGAAGGTCCTCGTGACCGGCGGGGCGGGCTTCATCGGCTCGCACCTGACCGACCGGCTCGTGAGCGACGGCCACCAGGTCGTCGTGCTCGACAACCTCTCCACCGGCTCGCTCGGCAACCTGGCCGCGGCCCGCGACCGCATCGAGTTCGTCGAGGGCGACCTCCGCGACCGCGCCGCCGTCGAGCGCGCCTGCCGCGGCGTCGAGGTCGTGTTCCACCAGGCGGCGCTCGCCGCGGTGGCCCGCAGCGTCGAGAACCCGCGCGAGGTGACCGAGGTCAACGTCGGCGGCACGCTGAACCTCCTCGTCGCGGCGCGCGACGCGAAGGCGCGGCGGGTCGTGTTCGCGTCGTCGTCGTCGGTGTACGGCGACACGCCGGAGCTGCCGAAGACCGAGACGATGCCGTTCTCCGCGCGCTCGCCGTACGCGGCCAGCAAGGCGGCGGGCGAGGCGTACCTCTCGGCGTTCCAGGCGTCGTACGGCCTCGAGACCGTGAGCCTGCGTTACTTCAACGTGTACGGGCCGCGGCAGTCGCCGCGGTCGCTGTACGCCGCGGTGGTGCCGCGGTTCGTCGACGCGATCCTGCGCGGGCAGGCGCCGACGATCCACGGCGACGGCGGGCAGACCCGCGACTTCACGTTCGTGGGGGACGTGGCCGACGCGCTCGTCCGCGCCTCGACGGCCCCGCGCGCGGTCGAGGGGCCCATGAACATCGGGGGCGGCCGCCGCATCAGCATCCTCGACCTCGCCCGCACGGTCGCGCGCATCGTCGGCTCGTCCGTCGTCCCGCACCACGAGCCGACCCGCGTCGGCGACGTGCGCGACTCGCTCGCCGACATCCGCCGCGCCCGCGAGCGCCTCGGCTGGGACCCCGCGACGACGCTCGACCAGGGCCTCGTGCGCGTGGTCGAGGCCGCGCGGCGCCTGCTGGCCGCCGAACCCGCCGCCACCCCCGCCGCCGGACGTTAGGAGGAGCCCCCGTGGACGCGCTCAAGACGCTCGAGACCAAGATCCGCGACCGGTCCTGCACCTACGGGGTGATCGGGCTCGGCTACGTCGGCCTGCCGCTGGCCGTCGCGTTCGCCCAGCGCGGCGTGAAGGTGATCGGCTTCGACGTGGACGCGTCGAAGATCGCGGCGCTCGCCGCCGGGCGCTCGTACATCCCGGACGTGCCCGCCGCCGAGGTCGCGACCGAGGTGAAGGCCGGCCGGTTCACGGCCACGACCGACTTCGGCCGGCTCGGCGACTGCGACGTCATCAGCATCTGCGTGCCGACGCCGCTCTCGAAGAGCCGCGACCCCGACGTGTCGTTCGTCGCGGCCGCGACGGAGAGCGTGGTCCGCACCCTCCGCCCGGGCCAGCTGGTGGTCCTCGAGAGCACCACGTACCCCGGCATGACCGAGGAGTTCCTCCGGCCGCCCATGGAGAAGACGGGCCTCGTCGTCGGCCGCGACGTGGGCCTCGCGTTCTCGCCCGAGCGCGTGGACCCGGGGAACGCGAAGTACGGCATCAAGAACACGCCGAAGGTCGTGGGCGGCGTCGGCGCGCGCTCGACGAAGCTGTCGGCCGACTTCTACCGCATCGCCGTCGAGACCGTCGTCGAGGTCAGCAGCGCCGCGGCCGCGGAGATGGCGAAGCTCCTCGAGAACACGTTCCGCAGCGTCAACATCGCGCTCGTGAACGAGGTCGCGATCATGTGCGACCGCCTCGGCCTCGACGTCCGCGAGGTGGTGGGGGCGGCGGCGACGAAGCCCTTCGGGTTCATGGCCTTCCAGGCCGGCCCCGGCACCGGCGGCCACTGCATCCCGCTCGACCCGCTCTACCTCTCGTGGAAGCTGCGCACGCTCGAGTACCGGGCGCGGTTCGTCGAGCTCGCCGACGACGTCAACCTGTCGATGCCGCGGTACGTCGTGTCGCGCGTCGCCACGGCGCTCAACGAGGAGCGCCGCGCGCTCAAGGGCTCGAGGGTGCTCGTGCTCGGCGTCGCCTACAAGCGCGACGTGGACGACACGCGCGAGTCGCCGAGCCTCGAGATCCTGCGCCACCTCGAGGAGGGCGGGGCCGAGGTCGCCTACGCCGACCCGTACGTGGCCGAGGTGACCGCCCACGGCCGCACCTACAAGGGCGTCGGCACCGACGACGCGACGCTCGCCGGCTTCGACGCCGTCGTGGTCGCGACCGACCACCGCGCCTTCCCGTGGGACCGCATCGCGGCGAAGGCCCGGCTGATCGTCGACTCCCGCGGCGCCGTGCCCCGCGAGCACGTCGGCGGCACGTTGTGGCCGCTGTCGGGCCCGCCCGTCCACGGCGTCGCGAAGCCCGCGCCGAAGCCCGCCGGCGCCGCGCGTTGAGCGGACTGTCGGCCCTCGTCCGGAAGGTCGCCGCCGCCGCGTTCGAGCGGCGCTGGATCTTCGCCGTGCCCGTCGCCACGCTGCTGGCGCCGGCCGCGCTCTACGTCGTCCGGCTGCCGGACACGTACACCGCGCGGGTCGGGATCTCGGTGCGGCAGGTCAACGCGGAGCGGGTCGGCGTCGCCCTGCCGACGATGCAGGACTTCCGGCCGGAGCAGATCCTCGCGACCGCGCGCGACCGCGTGCTCCAGGCCCCGAACGTCGCGGCCATGGTCCCGGTGCTGTGGCCCAAGGGCAACCCGAAGGACGACTGGACGATCGAGCGGGCCCGCGCGCGCGTGATGTACGACCAGGCGGGCGACGCGCGGTTCTCGCTCTCGATCGTCGACACGTCGCCGGCGCGGGCCGCCGAGGCCGTCAACACGCTCGTGGACGCGTTCATCGAGAACGAGCGCGCGGCGCGCGTCGCGGTGGTCGAGCGGCGGCGCGACTTCCTCGAGGCCGAGGCCGGGAAGGCCCGCGAGGCGTTCGACGCCGTCCTCGCCGAGAAGGACGCCTTCCGCCGCGCGCACCCCGACACGATGCCGGACCAGCGCGAGACCATCACCAGCGACCTCCACCGGATCGAGCAGGAGATGCGCGAGCGCGAGAACGACGCGCAGCGCAACCGGCTCATGGTCCCCGAGGTGGACAAGTGGATGAAGTCCGCCGTGCCGGCCGCGGGCACCGACGCCGGCCGGGCGAGCCTCTCCGCCGACGAGCAGATGGCCCAGCTGAAGCTCACGTCGGCCCAGGCCGCGCTCGACCAGGCCAGCCGGCAGCTCGCCGAGCTGCGCGTGAAGTACACCGACAGCTACGACCGCGTGCAGCTGGCGCTCGCGCAGGTGCAGCTGCTCGAGGGCCAGGTCACGCGCGCCAAGGACGAGCTCGACGCGGCGAAGAAGCGCGCCGACGCCGACACGTCGTCCCGCCGCCGCGCGGACAACCAGGAGCTCATGGCGAGCATGCGGACCTTCCGCGACTCGCTGGTGGCCGAGGAGAAGGCCGCGCGCGCCGCCGTGGACGAGCTGCGGGCCCGCGCGGCCGACCTCTCGCGCCGCCTCGGCGAGATCCCCGCGACCGCCGACGCGCTCCGCAAGCTGCAGACCGCGCTCGAGGGCGCGGACCAGACGCGGCTCCGGGCCGAGGAGGCGGCGCGCAACGCCCGCGTCGCCGCCGACTTCTACCGCAACGCCGACCCCGCCGAGACCGTGGGCTTCGCCGTCGAGAGCCGCGCGATCCCGCCGGTGAGCCCGTCCGGGCCGAGCCGCACGCGCTGGCTCGCGTCCGCGGTCGCGCTCGGCCTCGGCATCGGGTACGGCCTCCACGTGCTGCGCCGCCGCTACGTCGACGAGGACGTCGTCGCCGACGCCGACGACCTCGCCGACCTCGTGCCCGGCGCGCTCGTCGTCTCGGTGCCGATGCTCGGCGCCGGCCCGGCGCGGCGGCGGGGCGCGTGGGTCGACCTCGTCTGCGGGGCGTGGGTCGTCGTCTGCATCGGCGTGACGGCGTTCGCGCTCGGCTGCCACCGCGGCTGGATCGAGACGCCGTCGTGGTTCCGGCCGTTCGTCGCGGGGCGGTCATGAGCGCCGGCGCGCCGCCCGACCCCGACCCCGCGCCCGAGCACGTGCTCGTCACGCCGCCGCCGGTGGAGGCCGAGCCCGTCCCCGACGTGGGCGCGCGCCCGGAGCCGGCGCCGGCCGCACCGTCCTCGCGCGAGGACGCGCCGCCGCCCTCGACCGTGTCCACCCCGTACGGCCTCGCGCCCGTCGACGTGGACGCCGCGCCCGCCGCGCTGCTCGCCGTCTCGGCCGACGGCGCGCGCCTCGTCGCGACGCCGCAGCCCGAGGCGCGCACCGCCGACGGCTACCTCCGCATGACCGCGCGCATCCTGCTCGAGTTCCAGAAGCAGGACCTGCGCTCCATCGGGGTCGTCTCCGCCTACGAGGGCGAGGGCCGGACCGCCGCCGCGGTCAACCTGGCGGTCTGCCTCGGGCGCGCGAAGGGCCGGGTCGGCCGCGTCCTGCTCGTGGACGGCGACGCCCGCCGGCGCGCGCTCTCCAAGATGTTCTGCGGTCCGGACGCCCCCGGTGCCGATGGGGAGGGCAGGCCCCACCCCATGCTGATTGGCACGGCCCTTGATGGGGTGGACCTCATGACCGCGCCGGTGCTCGACGACGGGCTGACCGTCACGTCGCCGGCGGCGTGGATCGCCACCTTCCGCGAGCTCGGTGCCATGTACCCGCACATCGTCGTCGACTGCCCCGCGGTCCTCGAGAACCCCGAGGGCATGGTGCTCCGCGAGTGCGTCCAGCAGATCGTCCTCGTCGCCCGCGCCGGCGCGTCCACGCGCACGCTCGTGCGGAAGACGCTCGGCCAGACCGCCGCGAAGGTGCTCGGCGTCATCCTCAACGGCGCTCCACCCGGCGGCGCCACGGAGGCGTGGCGGTGACGCCGGCGGGGGGGCCCGTGCCGGTCGTCGCCCGCCGCGACGTCCCGCCGACGACGAGCGCGCGCCGCTCGTTGCCGCTGACGCCCGCGCCCAAGTGCGAGGCGATCCTCGTGCCGCCGCTGGTGCTCGGCCTCGCGGCCACCGCCGCGCTCGCCGCGGTCGAGGTGGCCCTCGAGGGCCTGCCGTGGTCGCTCGCCGTGCCGCGCGCGCTCCTCCTCGGGTTCGCCGCGATGGTCGCCTCGGCCGTCCTGCTGTGCGCCGTGCGCTCCCGCGGCTCCCTCGCCGCGTTGACCGTCGCGCCGCTCGCGGCGCTCGGCGCCGCCGCCGCCGCGGGGCTCGTCGTGCCCGGCCCCGCGCCGTCGTTCCCCGCGCTAGCGGCCGCCGCCGTCCTCGGGTCGCTCGCGCCCTACCTCTGGCGCCCCTGGCAGGACCACTGGACCCGCGACCGCGTCGAGCGCGTCAGCCTCCTCGCGTCCACGACGGTCACCGCCATCAACGCCATCGAGCGCCTCGAGGCGGTGCCGTGGGTCCGCGTCTCCAGCGTCCTCATCCCCGACACCGACGTCGAGGCCGCCGTGCGCCTCCTCGACCGCCCGGTCGCGTCCGCCGTCCGCGGCGGCCCGCGCCTCGAGCACGTCGTCATCGTCTCGTCGCCCATGAAGGACCCGTCGCTCGGCCGCGCGATGGCCGAGCTGGTCGCCCGCGGCCACGAGCTCACCTCGGAGTCGGCCGAGCTCCGCACCGCCGAGGGCCGGGTCGACACCTCCCGCGCCGACCCGCTCAACCTGCTCCTGGGTCGCCCCCGGTCGAGGATGTTGGACGCCTCGTCGAGAATTCTCGACATCGTCGGCGCCCTCGTCCTGCTGGTCGTGGCCTCGCCGATCCTCCTCGCCTGCTCGCTCGCGATCGTGGTCACCGACGGGTTCCCGGTCTTCTACCGGCAGCGCCGCGTCGGCCTCGGCGGCCGCCCCTTCGACGTCATCAAGTTCCGCTCGATGCGGCGCGACGCGGAGAAGCTCTCGGGCCCGGTCTGGGCGTCCGAGGAGGACCCGCGGATCACCAAGGTCGGCCGTTTCCTCCGCCGCTACCGCCTCGACGAGCTGCCCCAGCTCTGGAACGTGCTCGTCGGCCAGATGGCGCTCGTGGGCCCGCGGCCGGAGCGCCCGCACTTCTGCGACGTGCTCCGCGAGCAGGTCCCGCTGTTCGAGCTCCGCACGATCGTGCGGCCCGGCCTCACCGGCTGGGCGCAGGTGCGCCTCGCGTACGGCGCGTCGGCCGACGACGCCCGCGCGAAGCTCGAGTACGACCTCTTCTACGTCACGCGCCGCTCGTTCTGGTTCGACCTCGCCGTGCTCGTCGAGACCGCAAAGGTTGTGTTGACGGGCGCCGGTTCGCGCTGATCGCGCGGTCGTCGCGCGGCGGGGGGCGGCGAGAGATTCGAACGCCGACGCGACCGGCACGGGCGGCCGCGAGGGCCGCCCCTACCTCAGAATTCGCGATGGAAGGTCGACCCCGACCGCGGAAGCCGCGATGGGTGATCGACGTCGACCGCGGAAGTCGCGGCGGCAGGTCGATCCCGATCGCGGAAGTCGCGGTGGAAGGTCAACGTGATGGGGGCGGTCGTGCTCCCGGGACCGCGAGGCCCGGCGGCCGG
>JAEUHO010000511.1 GCA_016795345.1 Planctomycetia bacterium
GACGCGCCCGCTGGCCGCCAGTTCCGCCGGCGGTCGGTCGTCGGTCGCGGACGGCGCAGACGACGCCGCGGAGCCCCCCTCGACGCCGTCCGACCCGCGGCGCACGAGGAACACCGCGAGCCCGACGAGGAGCAGTCCGAGCGCCGCCAACGCGAGGCCCGTCCGCCGTCGTCTCGTCTGTCCGGGCGTCACGTCCGCCATGCGCTTCACCTCGCTCCCAGTACCGTACCCAGGCTACCCGGTCGGCCACGCCGGCGCTCGGCGCCCGGCACGGCGCGCCGGGGATCGGTCCCATCGCGTCCGGCCTACGGCAGCTCGATCCGGACGAACGCGCGTTCGCCGTCGCGGACATCGCGCGTCACCACCACTCGGTGGATCCCCCACGTCGCGGTCAGGGTCACGGTGCCGGGGGCGACGCGCGCGAACGTGCGCCGGCCGCGGGCGTCGGTGAAGTCGTCGAGCCGCTGCACGCCGTCCACCACGTCGAACGGCGCGATCGTGCCTCCCGTGCGGACGACGCAGCGAGCCGCCGTCCGGGCGGCGCCCGTCGCGTCCACCACGAGGACGTCGAGCGTCGCGCCGACCGGCTCGCGGAGCTCGACGTCGGTCGTCCGGCCGGCGACGACCCGGACGGAGCCCGACATCGGGAAGTGCCCATCGGCCCGTGCCGTGACGGTCTGGTCCCCCGCGAGCAGGCCTTCGACCGTCACCTCCCCGTCCGTGGCCGTCGGCACCTCCACCGCGCCGACGGTGACCGTCGCGCCCGCGACCGGCCGGCCGTCGATCCCGACCACACGCACGCGCGCGGCCCCGCGCGGCGCCGTCGGCGGGGCTGACGGCTCGGGCGCGGACGACGCCGCGACGTCGTTGTCGGACTCGTTGTGGTCGGAGAGGAACGCGCGAGGCCCCACGAGCCGTACGGTCACCGCCCACGGGGTGGACGGGTGCGCGGGGACGCGCGTGCGCACCGGCGCCTCCGCGGACGGTCCCTCCTCGGGCGCCGGCACGACGTCCTGCGCACCGGGTTCGGGGGTCCACTCGACGTCCGCGATCAACGGCTCGCCGGGCAGGAAGGGGATCGCGGTCACGCGCGCGACCCCGTCCGCGTTCACCGGCCACGGCCCGCCCCCGACCCGCCCGCCGCCCACCCAGGCCGCGGCGACCGTCGCCCCCTGCGCGGGCCGGCCCGTCGGGTCGAGCACCGTGACGTCGAGCGCCATCGCCCGGCGGAGCGGGAGGTGGACGACGACCTCCGAGACGCCCGCGGCGAGAACCCCCGAAACGGCGTCGGCGTCCCACAGGACGTACTCGCCGACGTCGCGGACGGAGATCACGAACTGGACCTGCCGACCGCCGCGCACCGGGACGGTCGCGGCCTCGGAAGTCCCCGGGTAGAGATGATCCAACGTGTAGAGACCGCGCGAGCTCTCGATCAAGAGAATCAGGAGAGCCGCCTGGCGCGCTCGGTAGTCGGCGGCCCCCCTGACCTCGTCGGCCGCCCAGTGTCCCGCGACGTCCGCGCCGGACGCGGCATCGAACAACTTGAGGCGCACGGGGATCTGCTCCGCGGGCGGCGGCGCACCGGTCGGCGGTGGGACGGCCGCCTCATCTGCGGGCGAGGGGCCGGTCGATGCCTCGGCGCTCGCCTCGTCGGCGGTGGACCGTCCCACGCGTCGTGGAGCGGCGGCGAGCGGTGCCGGCGGCGCGGTGACCTCGGCCGTCGCGGGTGCCTCGGCCTCGGACGTCGCCGCCGGGCCCGGCGCGAACAGCCAGCGTGCGCCCACGACCGCCGACGTGAGGACCGCGAGCGCGACGAGCAGCCGGCGGCGATCCCACGTCATGCCGCGACGCTAGCATGAAGTGCCGCGCGGTGTCGGAGGCCTCATCGCTCGCGTGACCGCGTCTACACTCGGTCCGCCCCGCGCCCCCCAGTCCCCCCGGCCCCCCCCGTGACCGTCCGCGCCGTCCTGCTCGACCTCGACGACACGCTGTACGACCACGCGGCCACGTCGCGGCGTGCGACCGCGGCCACGCTCGCGACCGAGCCGGCGCTCGTGGCCGCGGGGCTCGACGCGGTGCAGGCCGAGAACGTACGGCAGCTCGAGGAACTGCACCATGCGGTGGCGACGGGCCACGGCTGGGTGGACGACGCGCGCATCGAACGCTGGCGCCGGATCCTCGTCCGGTTCGGCGGCCCGCCGGAGCGCGCGACCGAGCTCGCGATGGTCTACCGGGCGAACTACCACCGGAACGAGTCCGCGGTGGACGGCGCCGTCGAGCTGGTGCACGCGCTCCACGCCCGGCGCGTGCCCCTCGCGATCGTGTCGAACAACGCCCGCGACGAGCAGGTCGGCAAGCTCGAGCGCCTCGGGCTCTCGGCGTGTTTCGCGGCCCTCGTGGTCTCCGCCGACCACGGCATCGCCAAACCCGACCCCCGTCTGTTCGAGGTGGCGCTCCGCGAGGTCGGGGTCGCGGCTGCGGAGGCCGTGCACCTCGGCGACGCGTGGGAGAACGACGTCGGAGGGGCCCGCGCCGCGGGGGTACGGGCGGTCTGGTTCGACCGCACCGGCGCGCCTCGGGAGGTCCCCCCCGACGTCGCCGTGATCCGGTCGCTGCGGCCGACCGGGGCCGTCGTGCGCGTCCTGCTGGACGGGTGAGCGGCGGCCGCCGGGCCTCGCGGTCCCGGGAGGGGGATGCGGCGCGGAACGGGGCCCGGAGCCGCGCGGCGGACCGGCGCGGGCCGCGGCCGGCGCGAGCGGGCGGAAATCGGACGGTGGGGATCTTGGGGGACGGGGCCCCCGTCCGGTTGGACGTCCCGCGCGTTGGTTTACGGCACGCCGACCGTACGGCAGGGTATCCGCCCATGAGCACCCCCGGAACTGCCGAGAACCCGCTCCGCGTCGCCGTCGTGGGCAGTGGCCCCAGCGGCTTCTACGTCACCGACGCCCTCGTCAAGACCGCCGGCCTCGTCGCGCAGGTGGACCTCTTCGACCGACTGCCGACGCCGTACGGCCTCGTGCGGTTCGGCGTCGCGCCGGACCACCAGGAGGTCAAGCGCGTCACGAAGGTCTACGCCAAGACGGCCGAGGCGCCGTCGGTGCGCTGGTTCGGCGGCGTGCAGTTCGGCAAGGACCTCACGATGGACGACGTGCGCGCGCACTACCACGCCGTCGTCTTCACGACGGGCGCGCAGACCGACCGCCGCCTCGAGGTGCCCGGCGAGGACCTGAAGGGCAGCCACCCCGCGACGCAGTTCGTCGCCTGGTACAACGGCCACCCCGACTGCCGCCACCTCACGTTCGACCTCGACACCGAGCGCGCGGTCGTGATCGGCGTCGGCAACGTGGCGATCGACGTCGCCCGCATGCTCTGCCGGACGCCCGAGGAGCTCGCGAAGACCGACATCGCCGACCACGCGCTCGAGGCGCTCCGCAAGAGCCGCGTGAAGGAGGTCCTCCTCGTCGGCCGCCGCGGGCCCGCGCAGGCCGCGTTCACGAGCTCGGAGCTCGAGGAGATCGGCGAGCTCGCCGACGCGGACGCGATCGCGCGCCCCGACGAGGTCGCCCTCGACCCGCTGTCGAAGGCCGAGCTCGCGGCCCACCCGGACCGCCAGACCGACCTCAAGCTGAAGATGATGGAGAAGTACGCCGCGATCGGCGAGGGCACGAAGGCGAAGAAGCTCCGGCTGCGCTTCTGCCTGTCGCCCGTCGAGCTCAAGGGCGACGCCGCGGGCCACGTGCGCGGCCTGCGCTTCGTGAAGAACGCGCTGGTGGCGGGCGCCGACGGCTCCATCAAGGCGCAGGCCACGCAGACGTTCGAGGACGTCGAGACCGGCCTCGTGTTCCGCTCGGTCGGCTACCGCGGCGTGGCGCTCCCGGGCGTCCCGTTCGACGAGAAGAAGGGCACGATCCCGAACGACGCCGGCCGCGTCGTGGACGCGGCGAAGGCGCCCGTCGTCGGCGCCTACACCGCCGGCTGGATCAAGCGCGGCCCGTCGGGCGTCATCGGCACGAACCGCGCCTGCGCGGTCGAGACGGTGAAGGGCCTCACCGCCGACGTGGCGGCCGGGAAGGTGCTCGCCCCGTCGGCCCCGTCGCGCGACGCGGTCACGGCGCTCCTCGAGCGGCGCGGCGTGAAGTGGTTCACGTTCGCCGAGTGGACGAAGCTCGACGCCGTCGAGGTCGCGAAGGGCGCGGCGGCGGGCCGCCCCCGCGTCAAGTTCACCTCGCCCGACGAGATGCGCGCCGCGGTCAGCTGACCCGACCCGAGGCCCGGCGCGCGCGCCGGCGCTCCCGCAGGAAGAGGAGCGCCGGCAGCACCGTCAGGGCCGAGAGCTGGCTGACGATCATGGCCACGGCGTTGAGCACGCCGAGCCAGACCGACGGCTTGAAGTCCGACAGGACGAGCACCAGGAACCCGCAGACGATCACCGTCGTCGCGATCCAGATCGCGCGGCCGACCGTCGCGTGGGTGCGGCGCACCGCCTCCTCGGGGTCCGCGGTGCCCCGCTGCTCGAACCGGTGCCGCCAGGCGTACTGGATCGACGCGTCGATGCCGACGCCCATCGAGATCGAGGCGATCATCACGGTGACGAGGTCGAGGGGGATGCCCGCCCAGCCCATGGTGCCGAGCGTCACCATGGTCGGCAGCACCTGGGTCACGACGACGAGCGTCGAGACCACGAGCGCGCGGAAGAGCAGCACCACCATCAGGAAGACGGCCCCCACGACCCAGTAGAACGACGAGTTCTGCGTCTCGATCAGGGTGTCGAGCATGTTCTGGTAGAGCAGGAACACGCCCGTCACGCGCGTCTCGACGCCGGCGAGGTCCGGGCTCGAGGCCAGGTGGGCCCGCAGGCCCGAGAGCACCTTCGCGCGGTCGAGGGTCGGCGCCGTCTCGCGCATGCGCACGACCACGCGCGCGACCTCGCCGTCGGCCGACAGGAACTCGCTCGTGACGGCCCGCACCGCCGGCACCTTCACGAGGACCGGCAGGACCGTCGCGACCTTCGGGTTCTTCTTCTCGAGCTCCTTCACCAGCCGCGCCAGCGACCGCACGTTGCCGGTCTCGGGCACGCCGTCGAAGTACGCCCCCACCGCCGCCGCCGCCGCGATCCCCTTGGGCGTCAGGAAGAAGCCCTTCGACGGCGCCTTCATGTGGACCTCGAGCGGGGTGGTGCCCCCCATCTGCGTGTCCACGTACTCGAGGCCCTTGTAGACCTCGCTCTCGGTGCGGAAGTAGCTCGTGAACTTCGACTGGGCCGACAACCTCGAGGCCCCGACCGCGCTCACGGCGAGCACGAGCGCCGCCACGACGATCACGGTGATCGGGTGGCGGAGGCTCAGGTTCGCCAGCAGCCGGACGACGCCGCCCGGCTCGCCGCGCCCGTCGGCGCGCGGCGGGCGCGGCTTGCGGAGCGGCCGCGCCATCGCCGGGATCGCGAGGAACACGACCACGAGCCCCACGGCCATCCCGATCGCGAGCATCACGCCGAAGTCGCGCACCGGGCGCGTCAGGCTCGTGCGCAGGGCCGCGAACCCGGCCATGGTCGTGGTGCACGAGAGGAGGCACGGCAGGAAGATCGCCGTCGCGGCCTTCACCGACGACAGGATGCCGGGCTCCTGCGGCGACAGGAGCTGCCGCTCGCGGTACGCCTCGACGAAGTAGACCGTGTACGGCAGCAGCAGCACGAACAGCAGCAGCGGCAGGCTCGACGTGATGATCGTGATCTTCATGCCCGACGCGGCCATCGCGCCGACGATCAGCACCACGGGCAGCGCGCTCACGAGGAGCGGCAGCGCCACGAACATCCACCGCCGGTAGATCGCGAGGAACGTCAGCAGGAAGAACCCGAGCGCGGCGAGCCCGAACACGCGCAGGTCGTGCCGCAGGTGCTCGACGAGGTTCACGTTGATGACGCAGATGCCCGACAGCCGCACGGGCTCGCCGAGCCGAGCCCCCCACGTCACCGCCACCTTCCGCACGCCGGCCACGAGCGCGTTGCGCCGCTCGGTCTGCAGCGCGGCGTCCGGCGGCGGCGGGGCCGCGGCGCCCGGCGCCGCCGCGGTCGTCCCCGGCGCGCCCTCTAGGTAGACGAGGACGCTCGTCGCGCGGCCGTCCGGCGCGAGCAGGTTGCCGATCGCGATCTCGTGGCCGAGCAGCTCCTGCTTCGCGCGGACGAAGTCGACGCCGTCGTCCTTCAGCGTCCGCAGCTTCGCGAGGTCGAACGTCGTGCCGTCGCTCTGCCGCAGCAGCGGCACGTCCAGCAGCGACACGACGGACGCCGCCGAGGGCACCGCCGCGAGGTCGGCCACGAGCGCGCGGAGGTCCTTCGCCCCCTCCGGCGACACCCAGTCGCGGCCGCTCGCGCAGACGATCGCGTACTCGTCGGACCCCCACGCCGACCGGCTCGCGTCGTAGTACGCGAGGTCGGGGTCGCCCTCGTTGAGCAGCGACGACGTGCCCGCCTCGACCTCGAGGTCCGGCGCGTGGCGGCCGAGCAGCACGACGCCGACGGCGAGCAGCAGCAGGATGGCCCACCAACCGCGGTCGATGAGCGCCGCGTAGGCCCGCTCGGTCCGCGGCCAGCCGCCGCCGGGCATGGGCGCGTCGGGTTCGGGGCTCATCGGCAGGCCGGCATGGGATGGGGACTCCGGGCGCGCGGGACGCGAGGCCCGGCCGCTCGCGAGGGCCGCGCGCGCGCCGGACCGGCGGAGTCTACCGGGCCCGCGGGCGGGACTCCCGTCCCACGGGTCGCCGCCCGCGCCCTAGGAGCCCGTCCTAGTAATCGCCAGAAGGCGCTTTGAGAATCCGATTCGCTGTGGCAGAGGACTGCCATGGCGAAGACGTTCCGCGACTGGGACCCCGAGCAGCACTGGCTCCTGCCGCCGTCGGTGGAGGAGTTGGTGCCCGAGGGGCACCTCGCGCACTTCATCCGGGAGACTGTCCGGGGGGATCTCGACCTGTCCGAGGTCCTGGCCTCGTACACCGAGGAGCGTGGCTTTCCGCCGTATCACCCTGCGTTGATGACGGCGCTCCTCCTCTACGCCTACTGCTCTGGGGTCTACTCGTCGCGGCGGATCGACCGGGCTTGTCAGGAGCGGGTGGACTTCATGGCGGTCACGGGCCGTCAGACCCCCGACTTCCGCACGATCGCGGCGTTTCGACGTCGCCACCTCAAGGCGTTGCGCGGCCTGTTCGTGCAGGTCGTCGAGCTGTGCCGTCGGGCGGGCATCGTCTCGCTCGGCCACGTGTCGCTCGATGGGACGAAGATCCGGGCCAACGCGAGCAAGCACAAGGCGATGAGCTACGAACGGATGAAGGAGCAGGAGAAGCAGATCCGCGTCGAGGTTCAGGCTTGGATGGACCACGCGGAGTCGGCGGACCGGATCGAGGACCGTGACCTGGGCGAGGACCGGCGAGGTGACGAGCTTCCGGACTGGGTGAAGGACCGACAGAAGCGTCGTGAGAAGATTCGCGAGGCGAAAGCCGCCCTTGAGGCGGAGGCGAAGGAGGAGGCGGAGAAGGCGGCCGCGAAGTCCGGCCCCCGAGCGCCGACGACGCCGGGGCCCAAGCCTGCGCCGCCGTCCCCTGAGCCCAAGCCCAAGGCGCAGCGGAACTTCACCGACCCCGAGAGCCGGATCCTCAAGACCAAGGACGGCTTCATCCAGGGCTACAACGCGCAGGCTGCGGTGGACGCGCACAGCCAGGTGATCGTCGCGCAGGACGTCGTGGCCCAGCAGAACGACGGTGACCAGATGACGGCGGTGATCGACCAGGTGCGCGAGAACGTCGGGCGCTTTCCCCGCGAACTCTCTGCCGACGCGGGCTACTGCAGCGAGGAAAACCTCGCGACGCTCCGGCGGCGGCGGATCCGCGGCTACGTCGCCACGGGCCGCCAGACGCACGGGAGCTCGTCACCGACGAACGGCGAGGAGCGGAATCAGCGGCCACTCGCTCGGGCGATGCGCGCCCGGCTACGCCGCGGGGGCTACCGCAGCCGCTACCGGTTGCGCAAGCAGACGGTCGAGCCGGTGTTCGGGCAGATCAAGCATGCGAGAGGCTTTCGGCAGTTCTTGCTGAGAGGGCTCGAGGGGGTGCAGGGCGAGTGGGGCCTGCTCGCGGCCGCGCACAACCTGCTCAAGCTCTTCGGGGCCGTCGGACGCCCGACGACCGCCTGACCGGGGTAGCGAAGCGGACGCGCCTCGTCCGCACGTCGCCGGCGCACCCCCGGCCTCCCGACGGAAGGAACCCCGGACCGGCATGGGCCGCGCTGCGGACCGTTACCGGGACGGGCTCCTAGGTCCCGCGCGGGCCGCCGCAGCGCCGGGCCCGCGGCCGGGGCGCCGGCCACCGGGCCTCGCGTACCGACGCACCGGACCTCCGCCCCGCGGGGGCGCGTCAGGGGAAGACCAGCTCGACCGCCGAGACGTCGTCGTCGAAGCCCGTGCCGCCGCAGAGGCGCTCGGCGCGCGCGACCGCGAGGTCGAGCGGGCTCCCGGCGCCGGCGGCGAGGTCGTCGATCATCTCGTCGTGGTCGTAGGCGCTGCCGTCGGGCTTGCGGATCTCGTAGAGGCCGTCGCTGTAGAGGAGGAGGCGGGAGGCGGGCGGGACCGCGGCCGTCTGCGTGGTGTACGCGAGGCCCGGGACGAGCCCGGGCATGGGCCCGTCGGACGGGAACCGGACGGGCACCCCGCCGCCGGGCGCGAAGAGGAGCGCGGGCGGGTGGCCGCCGCCGGCGTACCGCAGGGTGCGCGTGCTGGCCTCGAAGACGCCGTACCAGATCGTGAAGAACTTGCCGCCGTGCGACGACATCGGGAACGCGCCGCCGAGGCCCGCCAGCACCTGGCCGGGGTCGTGGAAGTCGGTGCCCGGGAGCGAGCGCGAGCGCAGCGCGTTGAGCACCGAGACGCCGAGGAGCGCGGCGCCGACGCCGTGGCCGCTCACGTCGAGCAGGTAGCAGACGAAGTGGTCGTCGTCGAGCCAGTGGTAGCCGAAGGCGTCGCCCCCGAGGGACGCCGAGGGGATGAACTTCCAGCGCGTGCGGACGCGTTCGTCGATGGGCTCGGGGAGGAGCGACTGGACGTAGCGCGCGGCCTGGTCGAGCTCGTCCTGCAGCGCCGCCTGGCTGCGGCGCAGCGCCTCGTGCGCGGCGTCGCGCTCGAGCTTGCTGCGGTAGCCGGCGGAGTGGTGCCGCACGCGGGCCAGCAGCTCGATGCGGTCGGGGAGCTTGACGAGGTAGTCGTTGGCGCCGCGCGCGAACGCCTCGGCCTTGGTGGCGGGTTCCTCCTTCGAGGAGAGGACGATCAGCGGGACCTGGCGCGTGGCGTCGTCCTCGCGGAAACGGCGGACGAGGTCGAGGCCGTCCATCTGCGGCATCACGAGGTCGGAGAGGATGACCGTGGGGCGGAACTCGCGCGCGACGTCGAGGGCCTGCCGCGGGTCGGCGACGTAGCGGTAGCGCACGTCCGCCTCGGGCGCGAGCATGCGCCGGACGGCCTCGCCGAAGAGCATCTGGTCGTCCACCAGGAGGACGGCGACGGGCCGCTCGGCGACGGGCGCGGCGGGCGCGGGGGTCGGGGCGGCGGGCGTGGCGAGGTTCATCGTTCAGGCTCCGGTCCCGCGCGGGGCGGGGGTCGCGGCCGAGCGCCAGGCCGCCTCGAGCGCGGCGCCGAGCGCGGTGACCGGCAGCACCGTGCGCGCGGCCCCGTTCTCCGCGCAGGCGCGCGGCATCCCCCAGACCACCGACGTGGCCTGGTCCTGGGCGAACGTCGCCCAGCGGGCGTCGCGCAGCGCGAGGAGGCCGGCGGCGCCGTCGCGCCCCATCCCCGTCAGCACCGCGGCGGCGCCGGGCGGCAGGCCCCGGCGCGCGACGCTCGCGAAGAAGACGTCGACGCTGGGGCGGTACGGCTGGTCCGCGGGCTCGCGGTCGTAGTCGAAGACGCCGTCGGCCCGCAGCACGAGGTGGTCGTCGGTGTGGGCGACGTGGACGGTGCGCGGGGCGGGACGCTCGCCCGCCACGATCGCGCGCACGGGCCGGCGCGCCGCCGGCGCCAGCCACTCGACGAGCCCGGGCACGTAGTCGCGCCCGAGGTGCTGCACGAGGACGATCGGCGCCGGCAGCTCCGGCGACAGGCCGCGCAGGACCGCGGCGACGGCCTCGGGCCCGCCCGTGGACGCGCCGAGGAGGATCATCCGCTCGCCGCGGACCGCCGGCGCCGCCGGGGCGTCGGCCGCCGGCGGGCGCGCGGCGGCGACGGCCGGCCCGTGGAGGCGGCGGATCGTCCGCAGCGTGCGCAGGACGGGCTCCGCGCCCTTCACGGTGCCGTCGGGCGCGAACGTCGGGGTCGCGACGGCGTCGAGCGCGCCGGCCCCGAGCGCGTCGTACACGCGGTCCACGTGGCCCTCGACCGTCGAGGTGACGACGAGGATCGGGCACGGCGTCGCGCGCATGATGCGGCGCGTCGCCTCGACGCCGTCCATCACCGGCATCACGAGGTCCATCAGCACGAGGTCGGGGAGGTCGGTGCGGCACCGCTCGACCGCCTCGGCGCCGTTCGTCGCGACCCAGGCCAGCTCGCACCCGGGCTCGGCGGCGAGCATCCGGCGCTGCACCTCGACGGCCAGCCGCAGGTCGTTGACGACGGCCACCCTCACGGGACGTCCTCCTCGGGCTCGCCCACCAGCTCGAGCACGCGGCCGATCCACGCGTCCTCGTGGAACGAGCTCTTCGTCACGTACGCGTCGGCGCCGGCCTCGAGGCCCTTCAGCCGGTCCTCCTCGCGGTCCTTGTAGGAGACGATCATCACGGGGACCGTGCGCAGGCGCGCGTCCTGCTTGATCCGCCGGACCAGCTCGATGCCGTTCATGCGGGGCATGTCCACGTCGGACACCACCAGGTCGTACGCGCCGGCGCGGACCGCGTTCCAGCCGTCGGCCCCGTCCACCGCGACGTCGACGAGGAACCCGCGGGCGGTGAGCAGCCCGCGCTCGACCTCGCGGACCGTGATGGAGTCGTCCACCACGAGCACGCGCTTGCGACGGCGGCGCCCGGCGCCGGCCGGCGGGGCCGTCACGCGCACGGTGCGGAGCCGCCCTTCGTGCAGCAGGTGGTCCACGGTGCGCAGGAGGTCGTCGACGTCGAGGATCAGCACCGGCGCGCCGGCCTCGTCCACGCTCACGGCGGCGACGTTCGGGACCTTGCCGAGCCGCGGGTCGAGCGCCCGCACCACGAGGTCCTGCTCGCCGAGGAACCGGTCGACGGCCAGGCCGTAGAGGTGCTCGGCCCCCGCCAGCAGCACCACGGGCACGCTGTCGCCCGCGGGGGCCGAGCCCTCGAGGCCCAGGGCCCGGGCGGCCGGCACGAGGCCCACGGGCGCGCCCTCCCAGGTGAAGCTCTCGCGCCCCTCGACGGCCCGGATGTCGGCCACCGGCACGCGCACGAGCCGCTCGATGCGCGCGAGGGGCAGCGCGTGCGCCTCGCCCGCGATCTCGACGATCGCCGCGCGCAGCACCGAACGGGTGATCGGCGCGGTCAGGATCACGTCGAACCCGCGGCCGGTGACGCTCTCGGCGCGCACCGCGCCGCCGAGCCCGTGCGCGAGCGTGTGGACCACGTCGAGGCCGACGCCGCGGCCCGAGACGGCGGTCACCTCGGTCTTGGTGGAGAAGGCGGGCAGGAAGAGGAACTCGAGGAGCTCCGGCTTCGACAGGTTGCGGCCCATGGCCTCGTTCACGAGCCCGCGTTCGACCACCTTGCGCCGCAGCCCGTCGTAGTCCACGCCGCGGCCGTCGTCGCCGACCTGGATCTCGAGCATGCCGGCGCGGTGCCGCGCCTCGAGCACGATCCGCGCCTCCGGGTCCTTGCCGGCGGCCACGCGCTGCTCGGGGGCCTCCACGCCGTGGTCCACCGCGTTGCGCAGCATGTGGTTCACGGGCGCGTCGAGCGCGTCGAGCACGTCGCGGTCGACGAGCACGTCGCGGCCGCGGATCTCGAGCCTCGCGCGCTTGCCGAGGTCGCGGGCGAGGTCGCGCACGAGGCGCGGGAACCCGCCGACGACGTCGCCGAACGGGCGCATGCGGCTCTTCAGCACCTCGCGGTAGAGCCGCTCCGCGAGGTCCTCGCTCCGGCGCGCGGCCGCGTCGAGCGCCTCGAAGTGCGCGGTGATCCGCCGCCGCGTCTGCGCGGCGAGGTCGCGCAGCGCGACCACGGCGTCCTCCGGGAGCGCGGTCCCCGCGCCCATGGCCTCGGTCGCGCGCAGGAGGCGGCTCGCGACGCG
>JAEUHO010000532.1 GCA_016795345.1 Planctomycetia bacterium
GCCGACCGGGCCCGTGCCGGCGGACACGGGCGCGCGCGACGTCGTGCTCCGGCTGCGCGCCGCGGACGTGGCGACGGTGACGGTGCGTGACGCGGACGGGCGCCCCGTCGAGGGCGCGACCGTCGTCGCGGCCGACGTGGACGAGACGATGCGGGACGACGTCCTCCCCGAGCTCCTGCGGCGCGACGACGTCGGCCCGAGCGCGACGACGGACGCCGGCGGCGTGGCGCGCCTCGGCGGGCTCGACGCCGCGCGGGGCTACCTGCTCGGCGTCCGCCCGCCCGCGACGCGCCCCGAGCTCGTGCCGCACGTGGACGCGCGCTGGCGCCCGGGGGCGACGGCCGTGGCCCTCGCGCCGGGCCTCGAGGTGGCGGGGATGGTGGTGGGCGCGGCCGGGACGCCGGTCGCGGGCGTGGACGTCACCTGCGTCGACGCGCTCGGCGTGGCCCGGCGGCAGACGACGCGCGGCGACGGCGCGTTCCGCTTCCGCGGACTGCCGCCGGGCGAGGTTGAGGTCGTGGCGCGCTGGTTCGACCCGGCCGCGCCGCCGGCCACCCGGGCTTCGCGGGGCTCGCGCTCCGCGCGCGCGGGCGACGCCGGTCTGCGCCTCGTGCTCGACTGAACGGCGGGGGGCCGTCGAGCCACGGCGAGCGAGGCGAACGTCGTCAGGCGCCGCGGAGTGCGGCGGGCCGCCGGAGGGTCAACGCCGCGCGGGCCTCGCGGACCGTCGCCTCGGCCGCGGCGACCGTGGGGCCGAGCGCGGTCAGGTGGCCCATCTTGCGGCCCGGGCGCGCGTCGTCCTTGCCGTAGAGGTGCAGCCGCGCCGTCGGGTACGCGAGGCCCGCCCGCCAGTCGGGCGTGCCGCCGGCCCACAGGTCGCCCATGAGGTTCGCCATGGCCGCCGCCGGGGCGACGGCGTCCACGCTCCCGAGCGGGAGGCCGCACACCGCGCGCACCTGCTGCTCGAACTGGCCGCACGTGTGCGCGTCGATCGTCAGGTGCCCGGAGTTGTGGGGGCGCGGTGCGAGCTCGTTGACGACCAGCCGGCCGTCGTCGAGCTCGAACAGCTCGACCGTGAGCACGCCCACCACGTCGAGGCCCTCGAGGACCGCGCGCGCGATCGCCGCGGCCTCGGCGCGCGTCGCCGCCGAGACCGGCGCGGGCCAGACCGTGACGTCGAGCACGTGGTGCGCGTGCGCGTTGCCGAACGGCTCGTAGAGCGCGACGGCGCCGTCGAGCCCGCGCACGCCCACCACCGAGAGCTCGCGGCGGAACGGCACGAACGCCTCGAGCACCGCGCGCGGTCGGCCCATGCGGACCCAGGCCGCGGGAAGCTCCGCCGCGCCCGACAGCCGCACCTGGCCCTTGCCGTCGTAGCCCCAGGCCGCCGTCTTGAGCACCGAGGGCCCGGGGACCGCGGCCGCCGCGCGCGCGAGGTCGGCCTCGGTCTCGATCGCGGCGTGGGGCGCCACGGGCAGGCCGAGGCGCGTCAGCGCGGCCTTCTCGCGGAGCCGGTCCTGCGTCGTCCCGAGCACCCGCCCCGCGGGGCGCACCGGCGCGTGCCGCGCCGCCGTCTCGGCGGTCGCGAGCGGCACGTTCTCGAACTCGAAGGTGACCACGGCGACGGACCGCGCGAACGCGGCCACGGCGTCGAGGTCGTCGTACGAGCCGCGCAGCTCGCGGCACGCGACCTGGCCCGCGGGCGTGTCGTCGTCGGGGGCGTAGACCGCGACGCGGTACCCCAGCCGGGCCGCGGCGACGGTGAACATGCGGCCGAGCTGGCCGCCGCCGAGCACCCCGAGCTCCGCCCCCGGCAGGATCGGCGCGTTCACGCGAGCACCGACGCCAGCGACTTCGCGGCGTCGTCGTCGCGGCGGGCCGCGAGCCGCGCCGCGAGCGCCGGGTCGCGGACCGCGAGCATCCGCGCGGCGAGGAGCGCCGCGTTCTTCGCGCCGGCCTCGCCGATCGCCAGCGTGCCCACGGGGATCCCCGCCGGCATCTGCACGATGGAGAGGAGCGAGTCCACGCCGCGCAGGACCTTGCTCTCGACGGGCACGCCCAGGACGGGCAGCAGCGTCCACGCCGCGAACATCCCGGGCAGGTGGGCCGCGCCGCCCGCGCCCGCGATCACGACCTCGAGGCCCCGCTCGGCCGCCGACATCGCGTAGGCGCGCAGCCGCTCGGGCGTGCGGTGGGCCGAGACCACCGCGTGCTCGTGGGGGACGCCGAGCGCCTCCAGCGTCTCCGCGGCGTGGCGCATGGTGGCCCAGTCGGAGGCGGAGCCCATGACGACGCCCACGCGGGCGCCGGTGCGGGGGAACGGCTCGGTCATCGGGGCTCCTCGGGCATCCGGGCGCTTCGGGGATCGAGGACGCGGGCTGCGCGTCCGATAGAGGAAATGGTATACACGAATTCTACTTCGTACGAGGACGAGCCGTGCCGATCCGCCCGCCGCGCCGTGGACGCCCCGCCCGTGCCGCGCTCCCGCCCGCCCCGCCCCGGAGCGGGTGGACGTTCCTCTCGAACCACGCCCACGTGCTCCTCTGCCTCACCCGCGGCGACGCGCCCCGGTTGCGCGACGTCGCGGCGCGGGTCGGGATCACCGAGCGCGCGGTCCAGACGATCGTCCGCGACCTCGAGCGCGAGGGGATCCTCGCCCGCCGCCGCGACGGGCGGCGCAACGAGTACACCTTCGACCTCGACCGGCCGCTCCGCCACCCGCTCGAGGCCCACCGGAGCGTCCGGGCGCTGTTGGACCTCGTCGGCTGACGCGGGCGCGGCGCCCGGCCGCGGGCCCCGCGGTCTGCCCCGTGTCCCGTGCGAGGCCCGGACCTCGGTCGGACGGGCCTTTTGCCCAGTCCTTGCGCGGGCCGGGCCTCGCGTGCCGTACGCTCGGCGGCCGTCCCGCACGCCCCGGAGCCCCGCATGCGCCGTCCCGCCCTCGCCCTCGTCGTCGCGTCCCTGCTCGCGTCCGCGCCGCGCGCGGTCGCGGCCGCGGAGGACGCGTGGGGCCTGTTCGTCGCGGCCCGCGACGGCGACGCCGCGAAGGCGAAGGCGCTCCTCGACGCCGGGACGCGGCCCGACGCGCCGCACGCGGGCGCGTACAGCGCGTTGATGTTCGCGGCGGAGGGCGGCCACCTCGAGGTCGTGCGGTTGCTGCTGGCGCGCGGGGCCGACCCGCGCCACGTCGACCACAACGGGGACACCGCCCTGCACTGGGTCGCGCGGGCCGGGCGCCTCGAGGCGGCGCGCCTGCTGCTCGACGCCGGCGCCGCGGTGGACGCGCTCGACCGCGCCGACGCGGGCCCGCTGGCGGCCGCGGCGCGGTACGGGCACGTCGAGGTCGCGCGGTTGCTCGTCGAACGTGGCGCCGACGTCGCGCGCCGCGACCACACCGGCACGCCCGTGATGGCGGCGGCGGCGCTCGCGGGTTCGGCGGCGATCCTCGACCTCCTGATCGCGCGCGGCGCCCCCGTGGACGTCGCGGACAAGATCCTCCGGCAGACCCCGCTGCTCGTGGCGGCGCAGTTCGGCCGGACCGACGCCGTCGCGCGGCTGCTCGCCGCGGGCGCGGGCGTGGACCGGCCGGACGCGGACGGGCGCACGCCGCTGTCGGCCGCCGCGGCCGCGGGCCACGCCGAGGTCGTCGAGCGGCTGCTCGAGCGGGGCGCCGACCCGGGGCGCGCCGACGCCGCGGGCCGGACCGCGTTCGAGCTCGCCGTGGCGGGGGGGCACGCCGCCGCGGCGGACCGGCTGGTCGGCGTGACGCCGCACCTGCCGGCCGCGCTCGTGGCGGCGGCGGGCGCGGGCGCGGACGATCTCGCGCGGCGGCTCCTCGCGCGCGGCGCCGACGCGAACGCGGCCGATCCCGACGGCCGCGCGCCGCTCGTCGCCGCGGCGGCCTCCGGTTCGCTCGCGACCGTCGACGTGTTGCTGGCGGGCGGCGCCAAGGTGGATCGGGTCGGCGGTCCCGCGATCGTCGCCGGCGCGGGCTCGAAGGCGATCGTCGTGCGCCTGGTGGCGGCGGGGGTGCCCGTGGACGCGCGCGACGCCGACGGAGCCACCGCGTTCCTGCGCGCGGCGTCGCTCGGCCAGGCGGGGGTCGTGGACTGGCTGCTCGCGCAGGGCGCCGACCGCACGGCGCGCGACGCGGCCGGTCGCGACGTGTTCGCGTGGATGGACGCGGCCACGGCCGCGAAGGACGCGGCGCTCGCGGCCTTCACCGCGAAACGCAGCATCGACGTCGCGGAGCAGCGACGGATGCAGGCGTTGCTCCTCCAGGAGGAGGGGCGGCAGTTCCTCCGACGGAGGCTCGAGGGGACGGCGCGGCCGTCGGCGGGCGCCGGAGCGCCGGACGCGCCGCCGAAGGACGCGCCCCCGAAGTGACGCGACCGCACGGGACGACGGTCGGCGCCCCGGGGACGCGAGGCCCGGTGCGGTCCGGGCGCGCCGTCGACGCCGTCAGCGCCGCGCGAGCTCCCCGTCCACGCTCGCGGGGCCCGGGCCCTTGCACGCGATGAACAGGAAGACGAACGCGTAGACGACGGCCAGCTCGCCGCGATTCACGATCGGGAAGAACCCGGCGTCGAGCTGGCCCTTCCAGTGGAACTGGAGGTACGCGACGGCCATCGTGCCGCTGCAGACGAACGCGGCCCAGCGCGTCTGGAACCCGACGGCGATCATCACGCCGCCGACCAGCTCGATCCAGCCGCCGATCGTCTTCTGCAGGTCGAGGGTGGGCGCCGGCCCGGTCACGAGCAGGCCGAGGACCTTCTGCACGCCGTGGAAGGCGAACAGCAGGCCGGCGAACACCCGCAGGAGCACGTAGGAGAGACCTTCGAAGCGCGCCAGCGTGGAGGGGAACATGCCGTCACGGTAGACGGCGCGACAGGGGCGCGGGGCGCGCGGGGGCCGACCCGGGACCGACGGGGCGGATCACCCGCCGACCGCGATCGCCGGGTCGCAGCCGCGGCCTCGGCTCGTCCCCTCGTGTCTGGGGCGGGCTACGCGGCCGGCGACGACGCGCCCGGCGCCGCGGGGCCCGGCGCCGCGGGGTCCGGCGTCGCGGGGTGCGGCGGCACCGCCCCGAACACGACGTAACTCGTGCCGCGGCCGATCTCGCGCACGCGCAGGGCGCCGTCGCGCACGTGGAGCCACCACAAGACGTCGCCCGTCGCGCCCACGAGCACGTCGTCGACGGCGTGGCCGCCGCCGGGACGGGCACGGAACCGGCGGACGCGGCTGCGCTGCGCCGCGGGCGCGAACTCCGAGGCGTAGATCGTGCCGCCGAGCGGGCCCGGCACGCGGACGGCGTCGAGCAGCACGCTGCCGAGGTCCACGGGCAGCGTCGCGATCGGCGCGGCCCCCGGCGGATCGCGCGGGACGACGTCGACCCAGCGCGCGTCGCCGCGCGGTCGGATGGCGAGCCGTTCGACGACGATCCCGGGGCGCGGCGCCGCGCCCGGGGGACGCGAGGCCCGGCGGTCGCCGATCACGGCGGGCCCCGGCGGGGGCGCGGCGGCGGGGGCGACGGGCGACGCGGCATGGCCGTCCTGTCGCAACGCGCGTTCCGCGCCCGGCGGCCCGGAACCGTCGTGGTGGGGAGACGGACGGGCCCCGCGTGCGCGCCGCCCGTAACGCGGCGTGGCCGGGTCGTGACGCGGGCCCCGGCCCACCGGCGCGGCGACGCGGCGGCCCGGGGTCCGACGCCGGGCGGGCCTCGCGTCGGCGCGGGCCGCCGGGCCTCGCGTGCCCGGACCCTGGCGGCGCGATCGGGCCCTCCGGGCGTACGATCACCCCGTCCCCCCTGGAGCCGGCGATGTCGAGGCACCCGCGGTCCGTCGGCCTTCGGCGCCTCCTGCTCGCGATGCTCCTCGGGGGCGCGGCGGCGCCCGCGGGCGACGTCGGCGCCGATGCGGAGGTGCCGCTGCCGCTCACGGGGCGCCTCTCGGTGAAGGCCGACGGCAAGCGGTACGTCGTGGACGGCAAGCAGGTGCTCGCCGCGGGCGCGCTGATCAAGCTCGAGGAGGGCGTCCGCGTCGTCGGGAAGAACGGCGCGAGCCTCGAGGTGAAGGGCGGCCTGCGCGCGCTCGGGGGCGACGACGGGAAGGTCTCGATCGACGGCATCGACTTCAGCCCGACCGTGGCCCCGGAGAACGGCTTCCACCTCAACGGCGTCACGCTCTCGGGCTGCACGTTCGTGCACGGGGAGGGCGCCGCCTTCGAGGGCGAGCTGACCGTCGAGAACTCGACGTGGAGCGGCGCGTTCGACGTGCGGATCGCGCGCGGCTTCGCGCGGATCATGAGCACGACGCTCCCGGCCGCGAGTGTCACCTGCGTCGCCGACAAGGGGCGCGCGCCCGAGGTGGCGCTGCGCGGGTGCCAGCTGTCGAGCTTCACGCTGAAGGGCGCGTCGGCCGCGACGCTCCGCTCGACGAGCGTCAGCGGCACGTTCACGGCCGTGGACTTCACCGACCTGCTCGTGGACGGCTGCGACGTCTCGGGCGGCCTCGTGTTCCGGCAGGGGCCCGAGGGGAGCTTCTCGAAGCTCGTGCTCACGAAGTGCAACCTCGAGGGCGGCGCGACGGTGACGTTCGCGCGGCCCGCGGGGCCGAAGACGCCGATGGAGAAGGTGCGCCTCGACAAGTTCTGGTTCGGTCGCGCCGACGCGAAGCCCGACCTCACGGACCAGGCCATCGGCGAGCGGATCCAGGACGGCGCCGACGACCCGGCCGTGTCGGTGAAGGCGTACTGGTCGAGCCCGCAGGAACGGCGGCGCTGACCCGTTCCCGGGACGCGAGGCCCGCGCGCCCACGAACCCCGCCGGCCGCATCCGGGACGGGACCGGTCCCGAGCCCGCGGCCCGCGGACGGGGGCCGCCGCGTCGCGGGCGGCGACAATCGCCCCATGCCGCCGAACGCCCCCGCGACGCGCCGCCGCCGCCTCGTCCGCGCGGGCGTCGTCGTGGCGCTGGCGATCGCGGCCTCGCTCGGCACGCTGCGGCTCGCGCGGCGCGAGCACGTGGGGTCGAACCTCGGGACCCCGCGCGGGGGCCATGCCGAGCCCGAGGGCGGGATCGTGGCGTTCCGCGCGGACGCGTCACGCGCCCTGGCGGCGCGGGCCCGCGGCGTGGGCGGGGACGACGGGCTCGCGCTCGCGCGCGAGGCGCTGACGATCGCGACGACGCCGGAGGCGATGGGGGCGCTCGCGGACCTCCTGCACGCGCGCCGACCGCCGCCGCCGCCCGTCGAGGGCGTGACGTCGGTCACGTGGTCGCCGGACGGCGCGGCGGTGCTCTGCACGACGCGCGACGGCGACGTCGTCGTGCTCGACGCCGACGGGCGCGCGCGGTGGCGGGGCCGCGGCGGCGACGCGGGCCTCGCGTGCGGCGCGTTCGGCCCGGACGGCCGCGTCGTCGTCGGCGGCGCGGACGGGGTCGCGCGCAGGTTCGGCGCCGACGGGCGGGCGGACGGAGTGCTGCGGGGCGCGACCGACGAGGTCACGGGCGTCGCGTGCCGCGGCGACCGCGTCCTCGTGACGTCGCTCGACCGGCGCGCGCGGCTCCATGGCCCCGGCGGCGAGGTGACCCGCACGTTCGGCGGCGACGGCGACGGCGACGTGGACGTCGCGATGTGGGGGGCCGAGGGCCGCCGCGTGGTCGCGTTCGCGCGCGGGGGCGTGGTGCGCGTCGCGCGGACCGACGGCGGAGACGGCGAGGTCGTCCATGCGCCGGAGGGCGGCGCGCTCGTGGACGTCGTCGTGGCGCCGGCGGGCGACCGGCTCGCGGTGCGCACGGACGGGGCGGTCGTCCACGTGCTCGACGGGGACGGCCGCGCGGTCGCCGCGCTGCGAGGACACCACGCGTCGGTCCTGGACGTCGCGTTCGCGCCCGCGGGCGACCTCGTGGCGACCGGCTCCCTCGACCGCACGGCCCGGCTGTGGACGCGCGACGGGCGCGAAGTGGCGGTGCTCGAGGGGCACGGGGCGTCGGTGGCGTCGGTGCGGTGGTCGTCGGACGGGCGCCACGTCGTGTCCGTCGGCGCGGACCGCACCGCGCGCGTGTGGCGGCGCGACGGCGCCCCCGTCGCGACGATCGGCGGCGCGGACGCGCCGGTGCGGACGGCGGTGTTCGCGCCGGGCGGGGGCCACGTCGTCGTGACGTGGCGCGGCGGGCCGGGCCTCGCGTGGTTCGCGCCCGACGGGTGGCCCGTGGGGCGCTGCGCGCCGACCGACGCGCCCGCGCTCGACGTCGCGTGCGCGCCCGACGGCGCGCGGGCCGCGTGGATCGACGCCGACCTGCGCGCCCGCGTGACC
>JAEUHO010000549.1 GCA_016795345.1 Planctomycetia bacterium
ACCAGGTGCTGCCCGACGGCTCCCCCGCCCCCGCGGCCGACGCGGCGCCCGCCTACGCGACGCCCGCGTACGCCGGGCACGGGCCGGCGGCGAACGCCACCCCCGCGGCGGGTCCGGCCGCGTCGGGCCCGACGCTGGGTCGCCCGACCGCGGCGGGCCCGACGATGGGGCGCCCGACGGGGCTCGGCGCGACCGCGCCGGCGGCGCCGCGCGCCCCGCTGCCGGGACCGACGCAGCCCGGCCCCGCGATGCCCGAGGGCTTCGGCGCCGACGAGCCGGACGAGCCGCTCCCGCCGGTGTCGGCGCCCGTCGCGGACCCCGCGCCGACGACGTCGTCGCGGGCGGCGTGCCCCGAGTGCTGGCGCGAGCGCGTCGTGTACGAGCCGGCGGTCTTCGAGACGCGCGAGACGTCCGTCTACGAGGACGTCGAGGTGCCCGCCTACGAGGACCGCGCGGTCCCCGTCACGATCGAGACGGTCACGCCGGTCCTCGAGGAGCGCGTGGACCCGGTGACGGGCGCGCGCGTGTCGGTGGTGGTCGGCGAGCACCGCGAGTCGGTCGCGGTCGGCACGCGCCTCGAGCGCGTCGTGGTGGGCGCGCGGATCGAGCGCCGCGAGGTGTCGCGCGTGATCGAGGCCGTGGTCGTGCGCCCCGAGACGACGCGGGTCTACCTCGAGCGCGTGCGCCCGGACGGGAGCCCGCTCGAGGGCACGCGAGGCCCGGCCGGCGCCACGGGCACCGTCGGGGCGGCGGGCGCGACGCGCTGAACGTCGGCGCCGCGCGCGACTTACCCGAGCGCGTTGAGGCAGCAGGCCTTGTACTTGCGGCCGCTGCCGCACGGGCACGGGTCGTTGCGCCCGATCTTGGCCGCGGGCCGCCGCAGCGCGACGCCCTGGCCCGACGCGCGGGCGCGGAACCCGGGCGCGAGGGCGCGCACGTGGGACGCGAGCAGCCGCCCGCCGGAGAGGCGCCCCACGTCCTCGAGGTCGCCGAGGAACGCCGCGAGCAGGTCGGGGATCGCCCCCTTGGCGGACGCCGGGATCGCGAAGCCGGTGCCGTGGTCGAGGAGCGCGTGCGAGAGCGCCGCCTCGGACAACGCGGAGGGCCCGCGTTCGTCGCACGCGGTGAGGACCAGCTGCGCGAGGACGTCGGGCGCCGCCTCCCCCACCGCCGCGGCCGCGGCGCGGCCCGCGGGCCGGTCGAGGAAGTCGCTGACCCAGAGGTCCACGGTGTCGGTGACGTCGGGGGGAAGGTCGCCGTGGGTGTGCACGGGGTCGTTGTACCCCGACCCGCGCCCGACCCGTTGCCCGCGCCCACCGCGGCGGGAACCGCGCCCGTCGCGCGCCCGGCGGGACCGATGCGACGCGCGCACCCCCGCCGCGGCGAGACGATCGCCGCGCGCCGCAGGGAGGCGCCTGGGATAGGCTGAAGGGACTCCCGACCCATGCCGGCTCCCGCGCCCTCCCCGTTCGACGACGATGTGGATCCCGCGGCCCCGCGGGCGGCCGAGGGGCTCGCGCGGCTGGCGGTGGTGCTGCGGCAGGACGCGTGGCGGGTCGCCACGGCACGGGGCCTGACGCCCACGCAGGCGCGGATCCTCGGCGAGCTCTGCGCGCCGGGCGCCGGGCCCGCGCGCCTGAAGGACGTGGCCCGCGCGTTGTCGGTGACCGAGGCCACCACGAGCGACGCCGTCGCGTCGCTCGTCGAGAAGAAGCTGCTCCGCAAGGAGCCCGACCCCGACGACGGCCGGGCCTTGCGTCTCGCGCCCACGGCCGCGGGGCGTCGCGAGGCCGAGCGCGTGGGCGCGCCGAGCGCGGCGCTCGTCGCGGCCGTCGCGGCGCTGCCCGCCGCGGACCAGGGCGCGCTGCTGCGCGCGTTGTCGGGCACGCTGCGGGCGCTGCTCCGATCAGGCGAGGTGCCCGTCGCGCGCGCGTGCGTGACGTGCCGGCACTTCCGGCCGTACGTGCACGGCGACGCCGACCGGCCGCATCACTGCGCGTTCGTGCGCCAGGCGTTCGGCGACCGCCACCTGCGGCTCGACTGCGCCGACCACGCCGCGGCCCCGCCGGAGGAGGCCGAGGCGACGTGGGAGCGGTTCGTGGACGCGGCGCCCGAGTGAGGGCCCGCGCGTGAGGAATCGCGGACGCGTGGGCCGGCGGCGCAGGGTGTCTCGCGCCGTCCCTCGTCGTCGGCGCGGCAGGAACCCGCGGTCCTCCTCGTTCCTCGCGCCGCGCCTCGCGGGCGCTCGGCCGAGCGCGGGTCGTGCGCGGCGTCGGAGCCCCTGGAACGCGGTCAGACCGCGAGGCCCGCGGCCTCGCCCGTCGCGAACGCGGCCTGGAAGTTGAAGCCGCCGATGGGCCCGTCCACGTCGAGCAGCTCGCCGACGACGTGCAGCCCGGGCACGAGCCGGCTCTCCATCGTCGCGGGGTCCACCTCGGGGAGCGCGACGCCCCCCGCGGTCACCTCCGCGAAGTCGTAGCCCCGCGTGCCCGCCACGGGCAGCGTGAGGCGCTTCGTCGCGAGGACCAGCGCGTGGCGCTCGGCCTTCGACGTCTCCGCGGCGCGGCGGTCGGGGGGCACGCCGACGTGCGCGCAGAGGCTCTCCGCGAGCCGCGCGGGGAACGACGGCGGCAGGCAGCGCGCGATGCGGTCGGCCGGCCGCGCGGCGACGGCGGCCGTCAGCGCGGCGCGGACCGCGTCCTCGGCGACGTCGGGCAGGAGGTCGACGTGGAGCGTCGGGCGCTCCCACGGCGCGCAGCGCTCGAACCACCGCGAGACGTCCATGGGCCCGGGCCCCGAGAGCCCGGTGTGCGTGAAGAGCAGCGGGCGGCGGCGGTCGGCGAGGGTGCGCCCGCCCGCCTCGACGGAGACGCGCGCGTCGGCCTCGGCGATGCCCGCGAGCGCGCGCACCCACGGCGTCTCGACGACGAGCGGCACGAGCGCGGGGACCGTGCGGACGATCGCGTGGCCGAGGGCCTCGAGCCACGGGTAGCCGTCGCCCGTGGTGCCGGTCCGCGGGTACGACCTGCCGCCGACCGCGACGACCACCTTCGGCGCGCGCGCGTCGCCGCCCGACGTCCGGACGAGGAAACCCGCGCCGTCGCGGAGGACGTCCACGCACGCGAGGCCCGTCGCGACGCGCGCGCCCGCCGCCGTCGCGCGGCGGAGCAGCGCGTCGGCGACGTCGCGGGCCCGCATCGACACGGGCCACACCTTCTCGAGCGGGCCCTCCTTGGTCGCGACCCCGAGGGCGTCGAGGCGCGCGCGGACCGCCGCGGGCGGCAGCCGGCGGAGCGACGTGGCGAGGAAACGCCCGCCGTCGCGGCCGAACGCGTCGAGGAGCGCGGGGCCCGACAGGGTCGTGGTCACGTTGCAGTGGCCGCCGCCGCTCGCGAGGATCTTCACGCCGACGCGCGCGTTCTTCTCGAGGAGGAGGACGCGGCGCCCGCGCGCGGCGGCCGTGCCGGCGGCCCACAGGCCGGCGGCCCCCCCGCCCACGACCAGGACGTCGAACGGCCCGCCGAGGGGGGCGTCGGGGGGCGCGCCCTGCGAGCGGGCGGGCCTTGCGTCGGCGGAGGAGGGATCGGACGCCACGCGTGCAGGGGACCACGCCGGGGGCGGGGAGCGAAGGACCCGGGGGAGGGTTCAAGGCGGAGGGGGCCGCTGGCCGAAGAGGAAGCGTCCCTCCGCGGAGTGCGGTCCCCGATGGCCCGGCGCAAGAGTCCCCTCGGCACGCTCGTCATGTTCGCGGCCGTCCTCGGCTTCGGCTGGGTGTCGTGGCACTACTTCGTCGAGGAGCGGATCCACGACACGAAGGAGATCCCGACGCCGCCGGCGGAGGAGATCGACCGGCTGAAGGGGCTGCTCGGCGACGGGCTGGCCGTGGAGGACGGGTTCCTCGGGATCTCGTCGTTCAACTGGCGCCAGCAGTCGGGCTTCTACCGCGTGGACCTGCAGATGCGGGACGGCACGACCCAGACGGTCGCGAAGGCGATCGCGAAGCGCGCGTCGGACCTGATCGAGCGCGCGACCCAGGGGATCCCGGCGCACGTGCAGGTGTTCGTGCTCGGGCGCGACGTCGCGCAGCACATCCCGTAGGAGGGTGCCCGTCGCGAGCCCGGCGAAGGCGACGCGAGACGGGCGGACGCGGCCGGGACGCCCCGCGGGCGGGTGCCCGATGCGCGGAGGGCCTTCGAGGGAATCGGACGTTCCTTCGCGACCGCTCAGTAGTCGGGGACGAGCACCGCGAGCCAGGCCGGCGCGAGGCCGTCGGCGAGGACCGACTCGACGACGAGGCCGGCCACCGGCTCCACGCCGCGCGCGCGGCGGGCCGTGCGCGGGGCGGTCGACGGGAGGCCGGCGTCGGCGGCGTCCGCGGCGTCGTCCGCGACGAGGCGCGGCGCGCGGCGCGCGAGCACGCC
>JAEUHO010000566.1 GCA_016795345.1 Planctomycetia bacterium
AGCATGAGAGACGCCCACGCTGCGCTCCGCCAATCCCCTCCGGGGTAAGACCACCGACCGGAGAGCCGTGTGCGGGAGATCCGCCTGCACGGTTCGGAGGGAGGGGAGGCCGGGCAACCGGCCTCCCCTACCCCTATGGGTTTCTGCGATGCGAGGGCGTTCCGAGCGGGCGCGCAGCGACCGAGCCTCGTGTTCCCCGGAAGAGACCAGGCCTCGCGGGCCGGTGAAAGCGAACGGGCCTCGCGGTCGCGTGAGAGCGAGCGGGCCTTGCGTCCCGGGATGTGACCGGGCCTCGCGGTCCCGTTCAGGCGGTCGGCGGGCCGGCGTCTTCCTCGGGGCCGTCCGAGGGCGGCGCGCCGCGGCGGATGCGTTTGGCGGCGCGCACCCAGAGGATCGCGACCGACGCGAGGAGCACCAGGACGACCAACTCGGGGTCGGCCGGGCTCTGGCGTCCGTTCGCGGTCCGCCCGAGGACGCGGAACAGCAGCACCGTCAGCACGACGGCGAGCGTGTAGCCCACGACCTTGCGGATCGCGTCGGCGCCGCGCGGCGTGATCATGCGTCCACCCGCAGGAGGAAGCCCTTGAGGTAGCGCCCCTCGGGCGCGGCGAGGGCCACGGGATGGTCGGGGCCCGCGGCGAGCACGCGGAGGACCGTCGCGCGGCGATTGACGTCGCGGAGCGCGGCGCGGATCGTCTCGGCGAGCGTCTCGTTGTCCACCGCGCCCGAGCACGAGAAGAGCGCCGCGAACCCGCCCGGCGCGACCCGCGCCAGCGCCTTGCCGTGCACGGCCTGGTAGGCGCGGAGCGCGCGCTCGAGCGAGGCCTTCGTGGGCGCGAATCGGGGCGGGTCGCAGACGACGACGTCGAAGGTCGTCTTGGCGCGCGCGTGGGCGTCGAGGCGCTCGCCGACGTCGGCCTCGACCGACGCGAGGCCCGCGGCGACGCCGTTGCGGGCGGCGTTGCGGGCCCCCGCCGCGAGCGCGGCGGCGGAGGCGTCGACGGCCTCGACCGCCCGCGCGCCCGCGCGCAGCGCGCGCAGGGCGAACCCGCCGGTGCCCGAGAAGAGGTCGAGCACGCGGCTGCCGGCGGCCACCTCGGCGACGAGGCGGCGGTTCTCGCGCTGGTCGGCGTAGTGGCCGGTCTTCTGGCCGGAGACGACGTCGACCTCGAACGCGACGCCGTCCTCGGCCACGACGACCGGCTGCGGCGGCGGCGCGCCCGCGGCGAACGCGGTCGCCTCGACGCCTTCCTCCTCCTCCTTGCCGCCGGCGCGCCCGACGAGCGACGTCGCGCCGGTCGCGGCGAGCAGCGCGCGCGCCAGGGCCTCGCGTCGGCGGACGAGGGGTCGCGTCGCGAACTGCGCGACGAGGACCGGCCCGTAGCGGTCGACGACGAGCCCCGGGAGCCCGTCGCCCTCGCCGTGCACGAGGCGGTAGGCGTCGGTGCCGCTCCCGTCGGGGAAGAGGCGGCGACGCAGGGCCACGGCGGCCTCCACGCGGCGCGCGACGACGGCGTCCTCGGGCGCGCCGTCGGGGCCGAGGTCGACGAGGCGGACGCGGATGGCGGAGTGCGGCGAGTGCCAGCCGCGGCCGATCACCTTCCCGTTCGCGTCGGCGACGCGCACCCAGTCGTCGTCGGGGTCGTCGGGCCCGTCCACCGTCGCGACCGCGTCGGCGAAGACCCACGGGTGGCCGTGCCACAGGGGCTTGCTCCGGCCGGGGCGCAACGTGACGGTGCGCACGTCAGCCGCCGAGCGACGCCTTGAAGCGCGCCTCCACGTCGTCCACCGAGCGTCCGACGAGCCGCGGGAAGTCGTCGCGTTCGGCCTTCCCGTCCATCACGCGGACGAGGAGCGCCAGAAGGCCGGGGCGCAGCGCGCCGCCGTCGAGGTCCCACATCCACGCGAAAAGGGTCGCGGTCTGGTCGTAGTGGCGGCCGAGGAAGCCGTCCTGGCCGAGGGCGAAGAGCTCGTCGAGCGGCGTGATGTCGCCCCAGGCGGCCCGGCGGCGGAAGCGGGCGAACCGTTCGGCGCCCTCGCGGGCGTTCGGCGGGTCGCCGAGGCCCTCGGTCCACATCGCGGCGGCCTCCCAGAGCCAGAAGTGCGGCCGGTGGAACATGCGCTCGCGGCCGTGGTCGGGGCGGCCGAGGTCGAGCACGGCGTGGGTCGTCTCGTGGCGGAGGTCCGCGACGACGGAGAGGCCGCCGCTCTTGAGCGGCTCGTCGCACGCGTAGACCGTGCCGTCGACGGCCTGGTAGAAGGCCCCCCACGGCGGCGGCGACGCCATCCGCGCCGACAGCGCGGCCTCGAACTCGGTGCGCCGCGCCGCCACGACGATCCGCAGCGGGTCCGCCGGGAAGCGCAGGTCGAGCGGCCCGCCGTAGAGCTCGAGGACGCGCTCGACGTGGCGCTCGACCTCCTTCGCCAGGGTCGCCGCTCGGCAGAACGGCACGTTCGTGCGCAGGACCGCGTGGTCGGTCCGCAGGACGTAGCCGTCCTCGGGGGTCTTCTCGATGCGGTCGGCCTCGTCGAACGGCAGGTGGGCCGTCCCGCACCGCAGCAGGCCGCGGCGGAAGGCGTCCTCGTCCTCCTCGCGGACCCAGAGGAGGTCGTCCACCTTGACCCACCCGCGCAGCGACGGGTCGCCGCCCGCGAACGGGACGCTGCGGGGCCCCTCGGTCCGCCGGCGCGGCGGCGCGTCGGGCTCCGACACG
>JAEUHO010000576.1 GCA_016795345.1 Planctomycetia bacterium
CAACACGCCCGAGACACGGCCGGTCCGGATGCCGACGTTGCCGGCGGTCGCCCACGCCACGACGTCGTCTCGGGTCGGCGGCGGGCGCTTCGGCCAGCCGGGCAGGTACGCCTCCTTCCCGTGCAGCGGGGTCACCGCCCAGCCGCGGGCGTGGGCCGCCAGCGCGAGTTCGACCCGGCGCGACGTGGCGTCGTGAGGCATGGTCATCGCGCGCTCCCGTCGCCCCGCCCGAGGTCGAGACGGACGGCGCAGGTCTCGCAGTACCAATGGCCGTCGCCGAAGCCCGCGCCGCCCGGCCCGGAGTCGAACCGTCCGCATCGCGAGCAGCGCGGGCGCCGGTTCGACCGGCGACGAGCGTCCCGACGACGCGCCTCGGTGTCGGCCCCGTCACCGTCGCCGCTGGCCGGCGCGCTCACGTTCGCCGCGCTACTGCGGTCGACGGTCATCGCGGCTCCAGATCAGGCAGATGAGCGTCATGCAGACGATGAACAGGAAGAACGTGCCGCCATCCATGGAAGTCACCTCACTGGAGAAAGGGAAAAGTGCAGGTCGGGGTTGCCCGCCGTTGCCGTCCCAGGCCTCTGTCACCAGAGAGCGGGGCCCCGACCTGCGGAAGAGCTGTCACGGGCGGCGCGCGACGCGCCGATGCGTGGTGGTCCGCGTGGGAACCATGGGCGCCAGATCACGACGCCTCCTGTTCGGTGGAGGCCACCACGTCGTCGGCATCGGGCGTCGGTTCGCGCTCGGACGCGAGCTCGAGGTGCAGGTGCGCGATGATCGCGCTCTTCAACCAGCGCATCGTGCCGCGGCCACCGGGCGTGGCCTGGACGAGCCGCCGCCCGCGCATGAGCAGCGGGAACCTCGCCGCGTAGCCGTCCCACCTGCTCCGGCTGACCTTGCAGATCGCCCCCGCCTCCGCGGCTGACAAGAGACGATCGTCGGCAGGGATCTCGCGCGGCCGGGGCATGGCTAGGTCGCCTGCCGGCTGCGGGAGTCAGCGACGCGGCTGGAGTCGGTGAGTCGCTTCACGCCCCAGAGAATCGGGCCTAGCCCGAGGCGCGACTACGCCGCAGAAGTCGCGGAAGTGCCGCGGAACATTACGCGGCGCGAGGGCCTGCCGCAGGCCTCAGGACTTCCAGACGAACGTGACCCATCCGTCCGAGTCCTCGATCCGCCTGATCTGGTCCCGGTAGCGCTTCTGCGCGTTCGCGACGGCAGCCCTCATGTTCTTGATGCGCGGGAGGGCGCGACACAACTCCTCGTAGCTCGCCCCTCGCCCACGGCGATCCTTGATGACCCGGGCCACCTGCTCGGCCTGCGGGTCCGCGGTACGCGGGCGCCCCGGTCGCTTGCGCGCGGGTGCCGGAGGCTCCTGCGTTTCGCACATCGCGCGATCGAGTGCGCCGCCGTCGATCGTCCCGAGGTCCGCGCCCAGCGATGCTGCAGGAATGATCCCGTCAACCGGAAGTTCCTCGATCGGGTCACCGAGAACGAGCGCCACAAGTGGGCGACCCAGCCTGCGCGCACCCTCGGGCCAGACGACGTCCGCCGCACGGCGACAGCCGGGCGCAACGACTACGAGTCCGTACTCACGTCCCCGCACCTTCCCGCACCCCACGAACAGCGCGCCCAGGCCGAGCCTGGGACCAGGACCTTCGAGCCCGTTCTTCCGTCGCAGCCAGGATGCCCACGCTGCGAAGTCGAAACGATAGCGTCGTATCTGATCCGGCGAAACCTCCACGCGCACGCCGTACATTCGGCAACGACCCCAACACGCGCCGGAGGATGTGTCCACGTCCACGACACAGTCCGGTTCCCGCTCGTCGCACACGCAACGCGGGATCGTGGAGACGTTGCCAGCGTCCACGAGAATCCGCCTGTCAATGAGCACGCGGACTACTTCGCCAGGTAGGCGATTGAGTTCGTCTCCCGCGAGGATGGCCGCGAAGCGCGGGTCAATTCGGTCCAGCACCGGACAGGCGCTCCTTCGCGCTCGGATCGAGCAGCCCCCAGCGGACGAGGACTCGTAGGATGGAGCGGTCGACGTTCGTGTCGTCGAGAGTGCAGCGCTCGCTGGTCGAGATCGTTACGTCTCGAAAATCTCTATCGTGCCGCATGAACATGAACCGCAGGGTGAGGCTCTCGACGTCGAGGGCCGAGAGACGAACGCCATCCGACTCAAGGTACTCGACCACGCTCTTCCCGCCGTCTGCATCGTCGTTGTACTGCACGTCGTGAAGGGCGGCGGCGTCTGCCCTCTTCCGAAACCTGATCCGCCTCGGACGGACCCACTTGAAGTTGTCCCCAGGCGCTCGAGTAAACGAGAATTCAGGATCGCGAAGTGGGTCCAGACTGACGGCCTTTCGCACGCGAAAGTGGTCCGGGGGTCGGTTGAGGATCTCGGTGGCGAAGCACTCAGCGACATCGTTCGCCTTTCGCTTCCCACGGCCTGCCTTGATCTTCAGCATCCCGGTGTCGGGATAGTAGATCAACACGATGTCGTAGATGGGCCGACGGGGCCGGTTCACGATCTCCCCGTCCTCGTCGAACTCGAAGTCGTCCTTCGCCTGGGTCTCATGCGGAACTACGACCATCCACTTCTTGGGGTGCCGAGGCTCGGCAACCTCGACCCGAAATCCGTCGCCGACAGCCTCGCGCTTCAGCGTCCTCACCAGCCGATTCCGAAACTCCTGGAGTTGGTCTTCGGTCGGGTCGCATGGCACCGGATCTCGGCCGATCAGGATGTCGAGGCTGTCCGTCTTCTCGATCGTGTAGAACCCGTAGACCTCTTCGAAGACCTGGCGATGCTCCAAGAACATCGTCATCGAGAGCACCAGCGGCGTGAGATCATCGCAGCCTTCGACGCGACAGTCTCGCGCGCGGTAGAGCAGCGCCCATCGCCCCTTCTCGTGCCCCAGGTCGTTCACGCGGCGGATCGACTCGTGGAGATCCGCGTGGGTCTCCGGGTCCAGCTTGCTCCAGGCGAGGTAGATCGTCTCCGGCCGGCTGTCGTCAGCGATGCCCATCTGATCCCAGACACCGAAGTGCTCGAAGAACCGACGGAAGAGCGCCGTGGAGTCGATTCCCCGGAAGAAGCCGCGGTTCAGCGATTCGTGGTCCACAAGGGCCATGGGCGTGCGCTCCGGAATCGGGGTGCGGACGTCCGAAGTCGGCCGCCCGCGGGCGGCCGCAGGGCCACGCGGGCGCGAGCCCCGCCGCGGCGTCCGTGGCCACCTGGATGTGCCTCCCCGAGCGACGCGGTCCGCCCGACCGAGGTCGTCCGCGACGGCGGGCGCGGGACGGTCGAGCCGTTCCAGGCCCCCATTCGGACACCCAAGGGTACGGGGCCCAGGGGACACGCCGCGGACGTTCGGCTCTCGCCCGTACCAGCACGGCACTCCAGCACCGCGTCGAAAACGGGCGTGGATCGGGGAGTTATCGGGAAGGTGCGGACCGCCCGCCACGGGGCCTCGTTCCGCCGTAACCCGCGTACTCATCGCGTCTTACATCGGTTTCACCGGATCGGCCTGTCAAGCCGGAGGTCACGGGTTCGAGTCCCGCCGCTCCGAGCCGCGCTCCCACCGAGCCCCGCGGCATCGAGCGGAACCGTCCACCGGGGACGCATCGCCTGAGCAGGCCGTTCTCGCGCAACTCGATGTAGGCTCGATGGTGTCCGCGGGTGACGCGTCCGGCGGGCGCAACGGCCTCCGCCGGGGACGTGAACGAGGGAGGTTCTGTGATGCGAAAGCCTCGTGCGCTGATTGGGGCGGCGGTGGTCGTTCTCGCGGCGTTGGCGGCATGGCTCGTTGGAACTCGCGTGGGGGGCGACGCCGCGGGCCCCAAGCCGCCGATCATCGAGTGGTTCTCGGCACCGACGCTTTACCCGGCGATCGATGGCGTGCCGAGCGGCGAGTATGGGATCGGATGCGGGTTCGCCTTCAACTTCCTCGCCTCGCATGCAACGGTCCCGCCGGAACGGCTTCTCTTCGAGGTCGACTGGGCCTCCTCGTTCGACGTGAAGGGCGAGCTACCCGCGTTGAGAACGAGCAGTTACGTGAATGAAGGCAAGTTGACGATCGGGGTGTCGGGGACGTTCGCCCATGGGCAACTCCGCGACACGTCCACCGTGACGCTCCGCCTGCGGGTGAAGGCCCCGCTCGGTTCGGAAATGGTCGTGGCCGACAGCCTGATGCCGCTCAACACGAAGCTGTGAGCTTCCGGCGTGCGGGGATCGAGATCCCTGACGATCGGCGCGGGCCAAAGACGCGCTCGCGTGTGAGGTGCACCGAAAGGGTCGAACGGAAGGGATGACCGGCCCTGCGTGGGCGGCAGGCGCGCAGCCCGACGAGGAGGTGGACGTGATCACTCGCGAGGACGCACAGTCCCGGGCGATCGAGTTCTGGCGCACACGGACCACCGACTCCATCGTGCTGGTCGAGGTCCTGACCAAGGCGTATGGCTGGGTGTTCCTCTTCCTCGGCGCGGACCATCTTGCGTCCGGTGACCCCAATGACGAACTGCTGGGGCTCTGCCCGGTTCTTGTGCTCGCCGAGAGCGGCGAAGTGGTTCCACTCGGGACGGCGCACTCGGTCGCGACTGCGCTGCGCGAGTACGAGAGGGAGAACGGCCTCGGTGGCAGCGCAGGTCGGTGATTGGTGTTCCCGCCACCATCGACACACGCACCACTCGGCGCACGAACTGAAGGCGACGTGACGCCCGACCCACTCCATGGTCGCACGGACAGCAGCTTCGGACACGCTGCGCCTCGGACTCGTGATTCTCGAGGATTCGCGCGTGAGGGGCCTCCGCTTGACTCCGGGGACTTCGTGTTAGTGTATTGTTTGCACTCACTGGAGTCCCGCCCCAATGCCGGCCCCCCTTCCCCGTGACGACTCCCTCCCGTCGGATCTCCCCGGGTTCC
>JAEUHO010000018.1 GCA_016795345.1 Planctomycetia bacterium
CTCGAAGGCCTCCTCAGCGGGTACAGAACCCGCTTCCGGGGCCTTCTCGCTGCGCTTGCCGGCCTCGCTTCGGTCTCGCCCGGCTCGCGACGAGGGTCCTCGGCCGGCCTCCCTCGGCTGCACCGCGTCCTGCGAGCGAGCCGCCCGAGGAGGAGGAGCCGCAGCAGCGGCGACGACGACGAGGGGACCGAGGGCCGCTTGGGGCCCGAGGGACGGCGAACCCCGACCTGCAGCGAGCGCGGCCGTCCTTCCCTCCCTAGATCCCGCCTCTTCGACCCCGCGCCTCTAGACCGTCCTCGAATATCTCGGGGCATCCGCCTTGGCAGTCGGGGGAACCTTGCCGAGGTGGGCGTCGAAGACCATGCAGACGTTGCGTACAAAAAGCCGTCCGAGCGGGGTCACCCGGATCCCGGCGTCGTCGATGACGAGGAGGCCGTCGTCGAGCATGGGGGCGAGGCGGGCGAGCTCGTTGGCCCAGGCGGTGCGCCAGGGCGCGCCGGCGGTCTCGAGCTGCGCGGCGGTGACGCGGCCGTTGCAGGTGAGCTCCTGGATGATCGTGCCGCGGAGCTCGTCGTCGGCGGTGCGGCGGTAGCCGCGCTGCACGGGCAGGACGCCGTCCTCGAGGTCGCGCTCCCACGCGGTCAGCTGGTGGCGGTTCTGGAGGTAGACGCCGGAGACGTCGCCGATGCCGGTGATGCCGAAGGCGACCATGTCGGAGCCGGCCGACGTGTGGAAGCCCATGAAGTTGCGGTGGAGGTCGCCGCTGCGGCGCGCGATCGCCATGTCGTCCGAGGGCTTCGCGAAGTGGTCGAACCCGACGAACTCGGCGCCCGCGCCCACGAAGGCCTCGACGCCGGCCTGGAAGAGGCCGAGGCGGTCGTTGGCCTTCGGGAGCGTGTCGGCCTCGATCTTGCGCTGGTGGGCCTTGAGCCACGGGACGTGGGCGTAGCCGAAGAGCGCGACGCGGTCGGGCGAGAGGCGGGAGAGCACGAGGTCGAGCGTGTGCTTGAAGCGGTCGAGCGTCTGGTGGGGGAGCCCGTACATGAGGTCCACGTTGACGCTGGTGAAGCCGAGGGCGCGCGCGTCCTCGATGAGGCGCTGCGTCTCCTCGACGGTCTGCTCGCGGTTCACCGCGTGCTGCACCTCGGCGTCGAAGTCCTGGATGCCCATGCTGACGCGGCGGAAGCCGAGGCGCGCGAGGGTCTCGAGGTGCGCGCGCGTCGTGACGCGGGGGTCCACCTCGAGGGCCTGCTCCGCGTCGGGGCGGATCGTGAAGCGGGCGGTCACGAGGCCGTGGAGCCGCTCGAGCTCCTCGGGCGTGAAGTACGTCGGCGTGCCGCCGCCGAGGTGGAACTGCACGACCTCCATGGGGCCGCCGGAGAGCGCGTCGGCGGCGAGGCGGATCTCCTTCGCGAGGCCCGCGAGGTAGCGCTCGACGATCGTGTGGTTGCGGCTGATGATGACGTTGCAGCCGCAGTACGTGCACAGCGACTCGCAGAACGGCAGGTGCGCGTAGAGCGAGAGCGGGGGCGAGCCCCGGCCGCGGGCGCGGTAGACGTCGCGCGCGGTGGCGCCGGTGATCTCGTCGACGAAGTGCGGCGCGGGCGGGTACGAGGTGTACCGCGGGCCGGGCCGGTCGTACTTCGGCGTGAGCTCGAGCGCGCGCGCGAGGTCGGCGCGGTCCGGCGGGCGGTCGACGAAGGCGGCGCTCATGCGGGGGTTCCCTTCGGGCGGTAGGCCTGCGCCGCGCGGATGAACGCGGCCGCGTGCTCGACGGGGATGTCGGGCAGGATCCCGTGGCCGAGGTTCACGAGGTGGGGGCGTCCGGCGGGCACGCCGTCGAGCATCGCACGGACCCCGGCCTCGATGGCGTCCACCGGGGCGTACAACCCGGCCGGGTCGAAGTTGCCCTGGAGGCGGACCTTGCCGCCCACCCGGGCGTAGGCCGCCGGGAGGTCCACCCGCCAGTCCACCTGGAGGCCCGTGGCCCCGGTCGCGGCGGCGTCCTCGAGGTAGGCCCCGGCGCCGAGCCCGCCGAAGTAGATCGTCGGCGGGCGCGCGGGCCCGAGGCCCTCGATCACGGCCCGCACCGCGGGCACGACGATCGAACGGTAGTCCGCGGGCGACACCACGCCCGCCCAGGTGTCGAACAGCATCAACACGTCGGCCCCGGCGTCGCGCTGCGCGGCGAGGTACGGCGTCAGCGCGTCGGCCGCGCGGTTCACGAGGGACCGGAACCCCTCGCGGTCGGTGTGGAGGAACTTCCGCACCGCGTTGAACTCGCGGCTCGTGCCGCCCTCGACGAGGTACGCGCACAGCGTGAACGGCGCGGCCGAGAAGCCGATGACGGCCTTCGTGCTCGGCAGCGCCTTGCGCAGCCGCGTGACCGCCTCGAGGGTCGCGCGCACCTTCCCGAGGTCCGGCGGGTGCAGGATCGCCGCGTCGGCCGCCGAGCGGATCGTCTTCGGCAGGTGCGGCCCGGCGTCGTCGAACACCACCGGCGCGCCCATGGCGTCGGCCGTCAGCAGGATGTCCGCGAAGACGATCGCGGCGTCCACGTCGAACTTCTCGACGGGCTCGAGCGACACCTGCGCCGACAGCTCCGCCGACCGGCAGAGGTCGAGGAACGGCGTCACGGCGCGCACCGCGCGGTACCCCGGGAGGTACCGCCCCGCCTGTCGCATCATCCACACGGGGAACCGCTCGACGGGCTCGCCCCGCAGGGCGCGGACGAACAGGGGGGAGGTCATGCGACGGGCTCCGGGAGGGACGATGCCGGCGGGGGCGCCCGCGGCGGCGTCCGGTCCCCATGAAACGATCCCGGGATGCGGAAGGCGAGCCGGGGTGGACGCGAGGCCCGCTGCGCCGCGGGGCGTCCGCGCGCCGCGCGGGCCGGGCCGCGCGCTCCGGCCCGCCTCAGGTCGCGTCCTCGGTCGACCCCGCGGTCGGGGTGCGGGCCGGCGCGCGCCGGCCGCCGTCGTCGTCGGCGGCGGGTTCGTCGAGCCCGAAGAGGTGCGTGAGGTTCGCGGGCGTCGGCAGGGCCGGGTTGCCCTCCTCGGCGCCCTGGCGGACGCGGGCCGTGGGCCGGCGCAGGATGCGGTCGACGATCCGGCGCGTGACGTGCTCGACCGCGTCGCGCACCGTCGGCGCGAGGTCGGCCGGGAGGTGCTGGAGCTCGCCGCGGCGGATCTCCTCCGCCCACGCCTGGAGCGAGCGGATGGCCGGCACGGCCGCGCGCGAGCGGTGCCACGCGCGGAAGCCGTCGAACTCCTCGGCGAGGATCGCCTCGGCGGCGGGCACGGCCTCGCGGCGCGAGGCGAGCGACTTCGCGAGCATCTGCTCGAGGTTCTCGAGGTCGTACAGGAAGACGCCCGCCAGCTCGCCCACGCCGGCGTCGACGAGCCGCGGCACGCCGTAGTCGAACACGACGAGCGGCTCGCGCCGGCGCGCGACGACCGCCTCGCACGCCGCGCGCGAGAGCGGCTCGCCGCCGCCCGCGAACACCGCGACGGCGGCCTCCGCCAGCAGCGGCGTGGCGGCGTCGAGGCCCGCGGCGCGGCCCTCGGGCAGGGTCCTCGCGAGCGCCTCCGCCGACGCCGCGGTGCGGTTCGCGACGACGTAGCGCCCGCCGGGCAGCCCCGAGAGCGCCGTCGCGGCGCGCGTGGCCATCTCGCCCGCGCCCACGACGAGCACGGTGCGGCCCTTGAGGTCGCCGAACACGCGCCGCGTCACGTCGTAGGCCGCCTGCCCGTGGGAGATCGCGCCGCGGGAGAGCGCGGTGTCGGTGCGCGCGCGTTTGCCGGCCTTCAGCGCGAGCGACGTGAGCCGGTCGAGGACCGCGCCCGCGGCCTTCGCGTCGAGGGCCTTGCGATGGGCCTCCCGGACCTGGTGCGCGATCTCGGTCTCGCCGAGCACGGCCGAGTCGAGGCCGGCGCAGACGCGGAACAGGTGCATGGCCGCGTGCTCGCCCGCGCGGCGGATCCACGCGCCGTCGTCCTCGGCGGGCGCCGTGGGCTGCACGCGCCGGAGGGCCGCGATGAGCATCGAGGGCGCGTCGGGGTCCGACGAGGCGGCGTAGGCCTCGGTGCGGTTGCACGTCGAGACGACGAGGATCTCGGAGAGGAACGGCTCGGCCGCGAGGGTCGTGAGCACGCGCGGGAGGTCGTCGCCCGGGATCGCCATGCGCTCGCGCAGGTCGATCGGGGCACGGTGGTGGTCGACGCCCACCTGGACGAGGTCCACGGGCTAACCTCCCACCAGCGCCGTGACGTGCGGGTGGACGATCGCGAGGCTGCCCACCGCGACGGCGGTCGCGGCGACGTTCAGCCACGACGCGACGGGGCCGCGCAGCGGCCGGCGCCACCACAGGAAGCCGGCGGCGGCGGCGAGCAGCACCTGCACGCCCGCGAGCCCGAGCTCGAGGAACGTCCACACGTTGGAGCCGCCGCCGCGCTCGAGCACGCTGCGGCCGAGGACGATGGAGGGCACCAGCAGCGCGACGCCGATCAGCGAGGCGTCGCGGGTGATCCGCTGCAGCCCCGAGAGCGACGGGCCCGCGGTGGCGTCCGGCGAGAGCTCCCGCCGCTTCATGCGGCGGTACACCCCGAGGTAGGCCGCGGCGAGGAGCCCGCCCGCGACGATGGCCGCGGTCCCGAGCAGCGCGAACCCGACGTGGAGCGAGAACTGGACGTCGGGGGCCCGCATCGCGGCCGTCGGGAACTGCTCGCGCGCGAGCCCCGGCACCGACGCGCCCGCGAGGACCGCCGTCAACAGGTGGAACCGCCCGCCGTACGTCGCGACGTGGCTCGTGGACTCGAGCACGACGTACAGGCCGGCCACGGCGAACGCGAGGAACGACAGCGCCTGGCTCTCGGTCTGGAACGGGCTGCGGCCGGTGATCCGACCCGTGGCGACGAGCGCGGCGAGGTGCAGCGCCGCCGTGAGCGGGCCGACGATCCGCGCCCAGCGGGGCGGGGCCTCGCCGCGGCGGCGCGCCTCCGCGTACCCGACCGCGACGGCGGCGTACGGCGCGCAGACCAGGAGGAGGATCGTCAGGGCCACGCGCCCATCCTCCCCGACGGGGAGCCCAGGTCGAGTCCGCGTCGCGTCCGGCGGCCCGACCGGGGTCGGCCGCCGGGCCTCGCGTGGTATGTTCGCGGGATGCCGTCCCCCGTGCCCGGCGCCCCCCCGTCCGCGTCGTTCGAGGCCCACCTCGCGGCCCTCGAGCAGGTCGTCGCCGACCTCGAGGGCGACGCGTTGTCCCTCGAGGCGTCCATCGGGCGCTACCAGGAGGGGGTGGGGCACCTCGCGGCGTGCCGCAAGATCCTCGACGCGGCCGAGCAGCGCCTGGCCGAGCTGGTCGCCGCGCCCGACGGGACCGTCGTCGAACAGCCGCTCGCGGTGGCCCCGGAGGGCCTCGTCAACGCGGGGCCGCGCGTCGCCGCGGCGCCGGCGTCAACGTCGTCCCTGGCGTCCCCGTCGGCCGCGCGCGGCAGCGGCGCGGCGTCGCCGTTCGGCGCCGGCGTCGACGCCCCGTCGCCCGCCCGCCCTCGGCGCGCCGCCAAGAAGCCGGCGCCGTCGGGCGAGCCCGGCGACGATCTGCCGTTCTGACCGCCGTTCTGATCGCCGTTCCGACCTTCCCGTTGGACCTCCCGTCCCGACCCTACGCCATGATCGCCGCCGACGTGCCGGCGACCGCCGTCGCGGCGGACGCCACCGCCCCGCGGCCCGGGGACCCGCGATCCCCGTCCCGTGACGCAAGGCCCGGTGGCCGTCGAGTCGGGCATCCCTGGAGCGACCGCCGATGACCGCGTCCGATCCCACGCCGTCCCCGCCCCGCGGCGGCCCGTCCGGCTCCGTGCTGGTCATCGCGGGGATCGTGCTCGCCGTCGGCGCGGCCGGCGCGTGGTTCCTCCTCGGGAGCCGGGGCGCCGGGACCCCCGACGACCCGATCCCCGCGAACCCGGGCGTGCCCGGCGCGTCCTACGTCGCGCCGACGCGGATGGACCCGGCGAAGGCCTCGCTCGTCGCGGAGCCGACCGGCATGCGGCTCGACGTCGTGTTGTCGGGCACGGCCCCGGGCGACACGATCCACGCGCGGCTGCGCGACACGCGGCAGGACCCGCGCCGCCCCACGATCTTCCTCGACCGCGGGACGCCGCCGACCGCCGTCGGCCGCCTCGAGGTGACCGCGAGCGAGACCGGCGCGGCGGGCGAGACGCGCCTGTCGGTCCGCATCCCGATGGCGGTGGACGCGGTGACCGTGATCGACCTACGGGCCTCGCGTCGGTGGGAAGGGTTCGAGGTCGCGGCCCCGGCGACGCGGTGACGCGCCCGCGCGTCGACGTCGCGATCCCGACGCGCGGCCGGCCCGCGTGGTGCGTGGAGGCCGCGCGCAGCGCCCTCGTGCAGGAGGGCGTGGACGTGGGCGTCGTCGTGGCGCTCGACGGGCCGCAGCCCGAGCTCGAGGCCGCGCTGGCGGCGGTGGCCGACCCGCGGCTCGTCATCGTCGTGCGGCCCGCGGCGGGGCGGTCGGCCACGCGGAACGCGGCGGTCGCCGCGACGACCGCGCCGCTCGTCGCGTTCCTCGACGACGACGACCGGCTGCTGCCGGGCGCGCTCGCGGCGCGCGCCGCGGCGCTCGCGCGGTTCCCGCAGGCCGTGCTCGTACACGGCCCCGCGGTCGCGACCGACGAGGGCGGCGTCGCGCGGCGGGGCGGGCCTCGCGTCCCCGCGCGTTCGACCGCCACCGATGCGACGTGCGGCGACGGGCTCGGCCCGCAGCTGCGCGGCCGCTCGCCGGTGCCGAGCACCGTGATGCTGCGGCGCGAGGTGTTCGCGCGCGTGGGCGGGTTCCCGGAGGACCTCGAGACCGGCGAGGACTGGCTGTTCTTCCTGCGGGCGGCGGCGGTGGGGCCGTTCGCGACGCTCGCGACGCCGACCGTGCTCTACCGGCGGCACGCGGGGCAGGTGCGCGGGAGCCCGGCGATGCAGGAGCGCGCGCTCGCCGCGTGGTCGGGCCGGTTCTTCGACGACCCGCGCACGCCGCCGGCGGTGCGGGCGCGGCGGGATCGCGTGGTCGCGCGCCACCTCGCGTGGATCGCGCGGAACCACCGGCGCGCGGGCGACGAGGCGGCGTTCCGGCGGTGTTTCCTGGCGGCGGTGCGGCTCGACCCGCGGCTGTTGCTGCATCCGCGGCGGTTCGCGCGGTGGGTCGCGCTGCGCACGGGCGGGCGGGCGTAGAATCGCGGGATGCGCCGCGCCGTCGCCCTCGCCCTGGCCCTCCTGTGCGGCGCGCCGTCGTCGGCGGGGGCGGCGGACGCGCCCGCGCGCGCCCCCGACCCGTACGACCCGCCGATGGCGGTGCCGACCCCGACGGCCGCGCAGGCGGCCGAGCCGCCCGTGACCGTGCGCCACGACCTCGCGGGCGACCTGACGCTGCGGTCGAAGGGGCGGCTCGCGTACCGGCTCGACGCGAGCGGGAAGCTGCCGCCCGGCGCGACGTCGCCGCGGCGCCGCTTCGAGGGCACGTTCGACGTGGTGCGGCGCGTGCGGCTGGTGGCCGGCAAGCGTCGGTCCACCGTCGAGGGGCCGCTGGAGGTCCGGGGCGCGTGGGGCGACGGGGCGGAGAAGGCGGCGACGGTGCCGCTGAAGCTCGAGTTCGAGGAGGGGCCCCGCGGCGCGGCGCCTGCCGGCTCGATCCGGTTCACCGCGCCCGGGCTGTCGGTGGACGACCTCGAGGCCTTCCAGCGCGCGTTCACCGACCGCTTCGGGCCGCCGGACCGGCCCGTGCGGGTGGGCGACGTCTTCGGCGCGACGGAGGGCATGGCCGTCGAGGAGTCGCTGCTCCGCGTCGCGTTCCGCCTGTCGCAGCGCGAGCTTGCGGGCCGGGCGCCCTTGGTGCCGGTGCCCGGCGGCGGGGTGTGGGTGGACGGGCGCGACGGCACCGGCCCGACGGCGGGGCTCGTCGTGCGGGCGGCGATCACGCACGCGCACCGGACCGACACCGACGACCCGAAGGACCCCGCGAACGTCCACGTGGAGTACCGCGCGGCGATCGAGGCACGGCGCGTGCTCGTGATCGACGGGGGCTGGGCGCGGGCCCACGACGCGAGCCTGCGGCGCAAGGTGCGGTACACGGCCGCCGCGTACGACTACACCGTCGAGGTGGTGCAGGACGTGTCCCTCGTGACCGAGGTCGAGCCGGCCCCGGCGGCGCCGCCCGCGCCGTCGCCCGCGCCGGCGGCCCCGACCGCGCCGGCGATGGACGGGGCGTCCCCGCGGTAGGGCCCGGCGGCGCGGGTACCATCGGCGGATGTCCACGGACGCCGACGAGGTCGAGGCTGCGCTCGGGGCGGTCCCGCGGGCGGCGGCGGGACCGGCGGCGCGAACGGCGGTGGCGGACGGCGTGGCCGAGGGCCCGCGACGCCCGTGGGCCGCGCGGACGTTCGCCGCGCTCGGGCACCGCGACTACCGCCTCTTCTTCCTCGGCATGGCGGTGTCGAGCGTGGGCACGTGGGGCCGGCACGCGGCGCAGGCGTGGCTCGTCAGCGACCTGACGCCGGACCGCCGGTGGCTCGCGTGGTCGTCGGCGGCGAGCCTGCTCGGGATCGCGTTGTGCTCGTTCCCGGGCGGGGTGCTCGCCGACCGCGTGAACAAGCGGCGCCTCCTCTTCTGGGTGCAGGTGGCGTCCCTCGTGCTCTCGACGATCCTGACGGTCCTGGTGGCGACGCGCACCGCGACGCCGGCCCTCGTCGTGGCGCTCGCGTGCGGGTTCGGCGTGGTGGGCGGGCTCGAGATGCCGTGCCGGCAGGGCTTCGTCGTCGAGATGGTGGGGCGCGAGACGCTGCGGAACGCGATCGCGCTGAACTCGCTGATGTTCAACCTGCCGCTGATCCTGGGCCCCGCGCTCGCGTCGGTGCTCGCCGACACGCTCGGGCCCACGTCGGTGTTCGCGTTCGACGCGCTCTCCTACCTCGCGGCCATCGTCGCGTTCGCGCAGATCCGCGCGGGCGCCGCGCCGCCCCCGCGCGCCGCGGCGCGGCCGGTCGCCGAGCTCACGGCGGGCTTCCGCTACGTCGCCGGCGACCGCGCCACGCGCACCGTGCTCCTCCTGCTCGCGGTGGCCATGGTGTGCGGCTGGTCGTACACGTCGCTCCTCGCGGCCTACGCCCGCGACACGCTGCGCACCGACGCGCACGGCTACAACCTGCTCTACCTCTCGAGCGGCGTCGGCGCGTGCGTCGGCGCGCTCGTGACCGCGTCGCGGCGCCCGGGCCGCCCGATGCGCACGATCGTCGGCGCCCTGGCCGTGTTCCTCGTCTCGTACGTCGGCGTGGCGGTCGCGCGCGACCTCGCGACGGCGGTCGTGGCCCGCACCCTCGCGGGCGCCGCCATGATCACGTTCTTCGCGACGGGCAGCACCTCGATCCAGCTGTCGGTCCCGGACGCGATCCGGTCGCGCGTGATGGCGCTCTGGACCTTCACGTTCGCGCTCGCCCTCCCCGTCGGGCAGGTGATCCTCGGCGAGCTGGCGCGGACGCGCAGCGTGCCCGAGACCTACGCGACGGGCGCCGTCGCGATGGTCGTCGGCGTGGCGGCGATCCTCGTCGAGGCCGCGCGCCGCGACCTTCAGCGGTCGCGTTCGACGACGTACCGCGCGAGCGCCTCGAGCCCGGCCCCGTCGGGCAGCGTCGCGAGCGACGTGACGGCCGAGGCGAGCCTCGCCCGCGCGCGCTGACGCGCGCCCTCGACGCCGTACAGCGCGACGTAGGTCATCTTCCCCTCGTCGCGGTCCTTGCCCGGCGTCTTGCCGAGGGAGGCGGCCGTGCCGGTCTCGTCGAGGACGTCGTCGACGATCTGGAACGCGAGGCCCAGCTCGAGGCCGAACCGGCGCAGCGCCTCGACCTGCGCGGGGCCCGCGCCGCCCGCGCGGCCGCCGCCCTCGCACGCGGCCGCGAACAACGCGGCGGTCTTGCCGCGGTGCAGCCGCTCGAGGCGGGCCTCGTCGGGTTCGGCGTGCATCGCGTCGAGGTCCTCGACCTGGCCGCCGACCATCCCGCGCACGCCGGCCGCGCGCGCGAGGTCGAGGCCGAGCCGCCGCGCGAGCGTCGCGTCCGAGGTCCGCTCGAGCAGCGACTCGAACGCGAGCGAGTGCAGCGCGTCGCCCGCGAGGATCGCGAGCGCCTCCCCGAACACCTTGTGGCTCGTGGGGCGGCCGCGGCGCAGGTCGTCGTCGTCCATCGACGGCAGGTCGTCGTGGATGAGGCTGTACGTGTGGACCAGCTCGAGCGCGCCCGCGAACGGCAGCGCCGCGGCGCACGCGGCCTCGCGGTCGGTGCCGACGGCCGCGGCCGCGGTCAACGCGAGCGCGGGCCGCAGCCGTTTGCCGCCGGCGAAGACGCTGTAGCGCACGGCCTCGTGGAGCCGGCCCGGGCCCGTGCCGGTGGGGGGCAGCACGCGGTCGAGCCACGCGTCCACGCGCGCGGCGGCGTCGTCGAGGATCCGGGCGGCGTCGGGGAGCGCGGTCACGCCGCCCATGAAACGCGACCGGGGGAGGAACGCGAGCGGCGGCCGGTGCGGCCGGGCGAGAGGTCCCGTACGATGCGTCCAGGAGGCCCATGGAGGGTCGTCGTCCTCGATACGTGGTGCGATGGGTCGCTGGCGTCGCCGCCGGCGTCCTCGTCGCGGCCGCGTCGGCGTGTGTGCGGAAACCGTCGGCCGCCCCCGACCGCGGTGTCGCGCCGACCAACGATGGCGCCCCCGAGCCCTCGGTCGCGCCGCGACTCCGGTCCGGAGGCGACGCCGTCGGTCCCGCCCACGTGACCCTGCGGCTGATCGACCCACGGACAGGAGCGCCGCTCGACGCCGCGCGGCGCGTGACGGTCGTCCTGCGGCCGACGGCGGCGTCGGCGGGCTGGAACGCCCGTTGGCCTACGTTCCAGGGGACCCGGGCCGATGACTCGACGATCACGCGGTGCGACGATGGCGTGTACGTCCTCGCCAACGTCCCGACCGGTCCCTGCCAATGCAGGGTGTACGTCCCGGGGTTCCTCGTCCTGACCCGCGAGTGCGCCATTGCAGGGCCGGTCGATCTCGGGACGCTCGTGCTCGACGCAGGGCGCCGCCTCGTCGGACGGGCGGTGGCCGATGGCACCGTCGCGACGGTCCCGTCGACCGTCGTCGCACTTCCCGCCGGCCCCGGCGGTGTCGCGCAGGCGTCGCCGGTGGGCCCTGACGGGCGATTCGAACTCACCGGGCTGACGCCGGGGGTGTACCGACTTCGACGCTCCGTGTCCCTGGGCGGCGTGGCGGACCAGCACGTGGCGGTCGAGCCCGTGGCCTGCGTCGTCACCGCCGAGCCCGGGCCGGACGTCATGATCCGACGATGGGCGCGGCCCGCACGACTGCGGCTCGAGATGACCGCCCCCGCCGATGCCGTGGACGTTGAGACCGCCGACGGCGTCGTGGTCTGGCGCGCCGTCGGGACGCGCGGCGACGAGGTCGAGGTGGACGACCTCCCGCCGGTCCCCCTGCGCGTGCGGATCCGGCGGGGCGAGGCCCACTGGGCGAAGGAAGTTCTGCCCGTGGCCGGCGGATGGCTGGCCGTCCGCGAAGCCCCGGCTGCCGACGGCGGGCGTTAGGGCTGCTTCGTTGCCTGTGTGCGGGGCCGGACCGCGTCGAGGTGCGCGCCACGGTGACGGTCGGCCCGCTGGGGGCGCCCGCGATCCTGTTGCTCGACGGCGCCCCGGACGACGGCCCGACGCTCCGGCCCTCGATGTGGTGACGCGCCCGGGCGCGACCCAGCGGGGGACTCGACCACGGTGGGTGATTCGCAGCGGGCCTCGCGTACCGGGGGGTGGGATCCGGCACGGGGGAAGCCGGGGGAGGGGGGAGGGGGGACGGGGGATGGGGGCGGGAAGGGGCGCGGTTCGGCCGCGCGGGAACCCGGGGGGGCGCCGTGACGCTGGTACCCTTGGGGACTGTCCCCGCCCCGGTGACCGTCGCCGCCCCATGAGCCTGCTCGACCGCGTCCAGAACCCGAAGGACCTGCAAGCCCTCTCCCCCGAGGAGACGGTCGCCTACTGCGACGAGCTGCGCCGGTTCCTGATCGAGAGCGTCGAGGCGACCGGCGGGCACCTCGGCAGCAACCTCGGCGTCGTCGAGCTGACCGTTGCGCTGCACCGGGTCTACGACTTCGCCCTCGACCGGCTGGTGCTCGACACGAGCCACCAGGTCTACCCGCACAAGGTGATCACCGGCCGCAAGGACCTGTTCCCGACGCTCCGGCGGACGGACGGCCTGTCGGGCTTCATGGCCCGCGGCGAGAGCCCTTACGACAGCTTCACGTCGGGTCACGCGGGCACGGCGGTGTCGGCCGCGTACGGGATCGCCTACGCCGACGCGCTGCTCCACCGCACGGACCGGCGCGTCGTCGCGCTCGTGGGCGACGCGGCGGCGGCGTCGGGCGCGACGTTCGAGGCGCTCAACCACGCGGGGCACGAGGGCAAACGCGTCCTCGTGATCCTCAACGACAACAAGTGGTCGATCGCGCAGACCGTCGGCGGCCTGTCGAAGTACCTGAACCGCATGCGCACGCTGCCGGCGTACCGCGAGTTCAAGAAGGACTTCCACGAGGCGATCGGGATGCTGCCGCTCGTCGGCGCGCCGCTGGCGCGGTGGACCGAGAGCGTGAAGGAAGCGTTCGCGAACTACATGAACCCCGGGCACCTCTTCCGGGAGCTCGGCTGGACGTACTTCGGGCCCGAGAACGGCCACGACGAGCCGCGCCTCGAGACGCTCCTGCGCGACCTGAAGCGCGTGGACGGGCCGGTGCTGCTCCACGTCGTGACCGAGAAGGGCCGCGGCTACGGCAAGCCGACGAAGGACGCGTGCCACGCGGTGTCGGCGCCGGCGCCGAAGCCGTCGGTCGTGGCGCCCGGCCCGAAGCCCGTCTCGTACACGAAGGTGTTCGCGCGCGCGACGCAGCGGCTCATGGAGGACGACCCGCGCGTCGTCGCCGTGACCGCGGCGATGCCCGACGGCACCGGCCTCGCCGACGTGGCGGCGAAGCTGCCCGAGCGCGTGATCGACGTCGGCATCTGCGAGCAGCACGGCGTCGCGTTCGCGGGCGGCCTCGCCGAGGCGGGCCTGAAGCCGATCGTCGCGGTCTACTCGACGTTCCTGCAGCGCGGCTACGACCAGGTGTGGCAGGAGGTCGCCGTGCAGGGCCTCCCCGTCGTGCTCGCCATGGACCGCGCGGGCATCGTAGGCGGCGACGGCGTGACCCACCAGGGCCTGTACGACATCGCGTTCCTGCGCACGTTCCCGGGCATCACGCTGATGGCGCCCGCGGACCCCGTCGAGCTCGAGCGGATGCTCGCGCACGCGCTGTCGCTCACGGGCCCGAGCGCGCTGCGCTACGCCCGCGCGAGCGACCCCGACGCGTCGCTGCCCGGCAACGACGTGCCCGTGGCCCAGGGCCGCGGCGTGCTGCTGCGCGACGGGACCGACGTGGCGTTCGTCGCGTACGGCACCATGGTGCGCACGGCCCTCGAGGCCGCCGCGCGCCTCGACGCCGCCGGCGTCTCGGCCGCGGTGTTCAACGCGCGGTTCGCGCGGCCGTTCGACGGCGCCGCCGTCGAGCGCCTCGCCCGCCGCGTGCCGCTCGTCGTCACCCTGGAGGAGCACTCGGTGCAGGGCGGCTTCGGGGAGGTCGTGCTCTCGCACCTCGCGAGCCTCTACGAGCCCGTGGACGCCACGGTGCGCGTGCTCGGCGTGCCGGACCGCTTGGTCCCGCACGGCGAGCGCGCCGACTGGCTCGCCCGCTTCGGCCTGTCGGCCGAGGCCGTCGCCGACTTCGTCCTGCGCACCCGTGAAGCCGCGCGTCCTCATCGTCGGTGACCGGCGCCGGCCGGGCGTCGCGCAGGGGGTGAAGCGGGCGCTGCCCGCCGTGCGCAAGCGCCTCGACGTCGTCGCGGTGGACCTCGCGGAGAAGCTCGACCTGTCGTCGGCGCAGGCCGACCTCGTGCTCGTGTTCGGCGGCGACGGGTCGTTCCTCTACGTCGCGCACCGCCTCGGCACGAACCCGATCCCGGTGCTCGGCGTCAACTTCGGCCGCCTCGGCTGGCTCGCGGAGCTCCAGCCCGACGAGCTCGGCGAGGGCCTCGACGCGTTCGTGGCGGGGCGGTACCGCGTGTCGGACCGCTCGCGCCTGCGCTGCGAGCACCGCCTCGGCAAACGCGTCGTCGACGAGGGCCTCGCGCTCAACGACGTCGTCGTGGGCCGCGCGACGCTCGGCAAGATGGTCGAGATCGACGTGCGCATCGACGGGCAGAGCGCGATCACGGTCGCCGGCGACGGGCTCATCGTCTCGACGGCCGCGGGCAGCACGGCGCACGCGCTCTCGGCCGGCGGCCCGCTGCTCGTGCCCGGCCTCAACGCCGTCGTGCTCGTCCCGATCTGCCCGCACGCGCTCGGCAACCGGCCGCTGGTCGTGTCGCGGTCGTCCCGCATCGAGCTGGTGCTCGGGGCCGAGCGCCCCGGCACCGCGGTCGTGACCGTGGACGGCCGCGACGCGCGGCCGCTCTCGCCCGGCGAGACCGTCGAGGTGAGCGACGCGCACGCGCCGCTGCGCGTCGTCTCCGTGAGCGGACGCTCGTACTACGACCAGCTCCGCCTGCGCCTCGGCTGGACCGGCCGGCCCGTCTACCGCGGCCCGGACGCCGAGCCCCGGGGCCCGCTGCTCCCCGACGCGAAGCCCGCGCCCCTCGGGCGCGCGGCCAAGGCGGCCCGCCTCGCCCGGCGCGGGCGTCCGTGAGCCCGCGGGAGCCCGGCGCCGACGCGACGCTCTTCCCGCCGGGGTTCCTGCGGCTGCTCGCGACGGTCCCGGCCCTCGTGCGACGGGTGCGCGCCGGCGCGGCCGCGGGCGTGCACGCCGCGCGCGGCACGGGCGGGCCGTTCCTGTTCCGCGGCCACCGCGCGTACCGCGAGGGCGACGACCTCCGGCGCGTGGACTGGGGCGTGCTCGCGCGGCACGACCGCGTCGTCGTGCGCGAGCACGACGCGGAGCGCGACGTCCGGACCGAGGTGTGGCTCGACGGCAGCGCGAGCCTCGCGCCGGGCGGCGGCCGCGCGGCGGCGGCGCGCGCGACCGCGCTCGCGTGCGCGGTCGGCCTCTGCGGCGGCGGGCGCGTGCGCCTCGGCGTGCTCCGCGACGGCGCGGCCGCGCCGCGGCGCGAGGCCGACGACCCGGCGGACCTCGCGGCGCTGCTCGACGCCATCGCGGCCGAGACGCCGGCGCACCGCGCGGGCCTCGCGGACGCGTTGCCCGCGCTCGCGGCCCGGCTCCCCGCGCGCGCCCGCCTCTTCCTCGTGACCGACCTCCTGACCGACGCGGACCCCGCGCTCCTCGCGCGGGCCGCGGGCCGCGGCCTCTCGGGCGCCGTGCTCCACCTGCGCGACCCCGACACGTGGGCCCCGCCCCCCGAGGGCCTCTTCGAGGCGGTGGATGCCGAGAGCGGCGCGCGGCGCGTGGTGCGATGGACCCCCGACCGCGCGGAGCGCGTGGCCCGGCGCGCCGCGGCCCACGCCGAGCGGTGGACCCACGCCGCGCGCGCGGCGGGCCTCGCGGTCGTGCCGTTCGCGCCCTCGACCCCGCCCGAGGACCTGCTCGCGCGGCTGGCCCTCGAGGTGCCGTGATGGCGCTGCTCTGGCCGTTCGCGCTCGTCGGGTTGCTGGCGCTCCCGGTGGTCGCGTGGCTGCACCGGCGGCTCACGCGCGCGGTGCCCGTCGTCGTGCCCTCGCTCCGGTTCCTGGCGGACGAGGTCGACGCCGACCGCGACGCGCGCCGCCGGCGCGTGGACCTCGACCTCTGGCTCGCCCTCGCGGGGTGCGCCGCGGTCGCGTGCGCGGCCGCGGGGCCGGTCTGGCGCAGCCACGGCGCCGGACGGACGGTGCGCGTGGTCGTGGACGACGGCCCCGCCATGGCCGCGCGGGGCCTCGACGGGTCGACGGCGGCGGCGCGGGCCGAGGCCGCGGTCGCGCGCCTCCGCGCGCGGCTCGCCCCCGAGGACGTGCTCGCGCGCGTCGCGGCCGCGGGCGACGACGTGGTCGCGGCGGCGCGGCGCGGCGGCGCGGCCCTCCGCGTCGTCGTGAGCGACCGCCTGCCCGCGCTGGCGACGCCGGGCGTCGAGGTGGTGGCGGTGGGCGACCCCGCGGCGCGCAACGCGGGGCTCGTGGCCGCGGCCGCGACCGTGGCGGGCACGACGCGCCGCGTGTTCGTCGCGGTGCGCAACGACGCCGCGGACGCGCGCGTCCTGCGGGTCGCGGTCGCGGGCGGCGGGGCGGCGGCCCTCGACGTCGCCGCGAACGGCGTCGCCTCCACGACGCTCGACGCGCCGGCGGGCGACGGGCCGATCGTGGTGCGGCTCGACGACCCCGATGGCGCGCTCGCGGCCGACGACGAGGTGCGCCTCGTGCCGTCGGTGCTGCGCGTCGCGGTCGCCGGGCCCGACGAAGGGCTCCCCGCCGCGCACGGCGACCTCGTCCGCCGCACCCTCGACGTCGTCGCGCCCGGCTGGGTCGCCGTGGCGCCCGCGGAGGCCGCGCTGTCGGTGGGCGTCGCCGCGACGGTCGCGCCCGCCGGCGGCGCGGCCCTGTGGCTCCACCCGGTCGCCCCCGGCGCGACGGGCGTCCGCGCGCCCGCGGGCGCCGCGCGCGAGCGGCCGCCGGCGCCGTTCGGCGACGACCTCGACGTCGCGTCCCTCGACCTCGTGTACGCGCGCGACGTGCTCGCGTCGGCGCCCTGGCCCCTGCTGCGCGTGCGGACGCGGCCCGCGGGCGGGACCGCCGTCGAGGTGCTGTTCGACCCGCTCGCCGGGGCGCCGCCCCCGGCCGACACCGCGGCGTGGCCGATCCTCGTCGAGAACGTCGTCACCGCCGTCGCCGGGGCCCCGACGCCCGGCGGGTTCCGCGTGCTCGGCCTCGCGCCGCCGGACCGCGCGCGCCTCGGCCGCGACCGCCGCGACCTCGACGACGCGGCGCTCGCCGGCGCGGCGCCGGACCGCCCGCCCGTCGAGCGCTCGCTGCGGGCGCCGTTGCTCGCGCTCGCGGCCGTTTCCTGGGCCGCCCTTTGGGGCCGTGGGGGACGGCGACGGGTAGCGTAGGCGGATGCGTTTCGTGGACGACGTGGTGCTGGCGCTCGGCCGGCTGCGCAAGCGGCCGGTGCGGTCGTTCCTGCTCCTGCAGGGCACGATCTGGGGCGTCGCCGTGTCGTTGTTCCCCACCGCGGTGATCGACGGGACGCGTGCCTCGGTGGCCGCGCGCGCCACCGACGTCGGCGCCGACCGCGTCGCCGTCACGCTCGACCCGACGCGCGTCGACCCGAAGCCCCTGACCCCGGCCGACCTCGAGGCCGTGAAGGCCCGGTGGGCCGCGGCCGGCATCGAGGCCGAGGCCGCGGCGGGCGTGGCGCTGCTGCTGCCGCCCCGCGGGCCGGCGCCGGGCCCCGGCGCGCCCGCGGCGGTCCTCCTCGGGCCCGGCGACGCGTTCGCCGCGCGCGGCCTCGCCCTCGCGTCGGGCCGCGCGGGCGACCCCGGCGCGCCCGCGGACGCGCCGGAGGCGGTGCTCGAGGGCGTGCT
>JAEUHO010000034.1 GCA_016795345.1 Planctomycetia bacterium
CGGGCCGGCACGCCGGCGCCCGCGTCCCGTGAAGACCCCGCCGCGCATGCCGGACGCACCCGAGAGCCCGAGGGCCTCCCCCTCGATCGTGGCCGGGAGGTCCACCACGACCCGCACGGGCCGCCGCGGGTCCGGGCCGAGCGAGGCCCGCGTGGCCGCGAGCGGTCGGCCCTCGTCGGGAAGGGAGTAGGCGGTGACCGTCAGGTCCGCGTGCCGCAGCGCGGGGACCCGCGGAACGCGGAACCCGCCGGCCTCGCGGGTCCCGCTGCGCGGCCACCGGAAGCCCGGCACCGACGCCGACAATCCCACGTCGTCGAGCGGCCACGCCGGCGGCGGAGGCGCGCCCGCGACCGTGAACGTGACGAACACGTCGGCCTCCGGCGCGACGGGCCAGTGGACCTCGAGCTCGTGGGCGCGCCGGCCGATGCGGACCGTCGGCTCGACGCCGAGGTCGCAGAAGCCCTCGGGAAGGTCGGCGAGGACGAGTCCCAGCTGCGCGAGGACGTCCGCATCGGACGTGAACACGACGGTCTCGCCCGATGCGAACGTCGGGCGCGCGGCGGCCGGGTCGGGCGACGACGGAAGGCGGTCGGACGTCCAGCGCACGCCTTCGACCGGCGCGTCGGTCGTCAGGTCCACCACGTGGACGGTGACCGCGAGACGGCGCGCGCGCGAGGGCTCGACGACGTCGGACGGACCGGCGGCGGGTTCGGGTCGCGGGGGCGTGGTCGGCGCGGGCGCGGCGCGCTCCGGCGCCCCGTGGCGAGCGCCCGCGAGCGGCGGCGGCGCGGCCGCCGAAGCGGTCACCGAAGCAGCAACCGTCGAGGCCTCCGCGGACGCTTCGTCGTCGGCGAGCGGGCCTCGCGGTCCCCCGCCAAGGGCCGCGATCCCGAGGAACAGCGCGGCGAGGCACCCGGCGACGGGCCAGCGGCGGAGCGGCGGAGCGCGCATGCTCCCGGGAGAACGGCCCCCGAGGGCGAGGGTTCACGTCGATCCGCGCGCACCGGGGGGAGGGCGGTGGACGGGGGTGGGCGCCGGCGGAGGATCGGGTCGGATCGGTGCCGGCCGGCGGTCCACGCCGCGGCCGCCCCGGGCGCGGGCGCGCGGCGCTACTTGCCGCCCCCGCCCTGCGACACGAGGAACGACTTCAACGTCGCGTACACCTGGAGGACGTCCGCGTCCTTCCCCCCTCGCGACGCGTACGCCTCGAAGTGCTTCATCGCGAGGGCGGTGCGCTTCGGGATGGAGTAGAGCGGGTTCTGCGTGACGCAGAGGATCGCGAGGTTCTTGTGGGCGTCGAGGAACGCGTCGTCGAGCTTCAGCGCGCGCTCGTACGCGGCGATCGCGTCGTCGGTCTTGCCCGCACGGTCGAGGACGACGGCCTCGAGGAAGGGCCCGAGCGGGTGGTCCTTGGCGGCCTTCGCGAACGCGGCGGCGGCCTTGGCGGCGCCGTCGGCGTCCTGGGCCGCGAGCCGCTCCTCGACGGCGGCCTTCGCGACGTCGGGGTCGCCGGGCGCGGCCTTCACCGCGGCGGCGACCTCCTTCTTCGCGAGGTCCGCGTGGCCCGCCGCGAGCTGCGCGAGCCCGAGCCACGCGCGATACCGCGCGGTCTTCGCGTCGAGCGCGACGGCCTTCGTCAGCGCCTCGACGGCCTCCGCACCCTTCCCCTGCAGCTGGTACGCGCGGCCGAGCGAGGCGAGCACCGGCGCGACCGGCTTCAGCTCGGCGGCCTCCTGGAAGTAGCCCTGGGCGCCGAGCGCGTCGCCGCGGGCGAGCGAGACCTCGCCGGCGAGGTACGCGGCGCGCGCCCGCAGCGCGTCGTCGCGCGCGACCCGCTCGGTCGCCTCGAGGGCCTCGTCGAAGCGACCGGCCTTGAAGTGCTCGACGGCGACGTCGACCGGCGTCGGATCGGCGGCGAACGCGACGTTCGCGCCGACGGCGGCCGCGAGCGCGAAGCCGAGGACGAGGGAACGGTTCATCGGACCTCCTCGAGGGCCGGGAAGGCCCCGTCCGCCACCAGTCGGGCCCGCACCGCCGCGAGCTCCCGCTCGAAACGACCGCCACGCTCGACGACGAGCGCCGCGTCGAGCCGCGCGCGCGCGGCGTCCAGCGCGCCCGACGCCGCGAGGTCGCGCGCCTCGCGCAGCGCGCGCGCCGCCGGCGCCGACGCCGCCCGCGTGGCCGCGGCCACCGCCGCCGCGAGCGGGGCGTCCACGGCCAGGGTCCGCGCGCGCTCGAGCGCGTCGTCGCGTTCGTGGGCGTCGCGGGCGATCTCGGCCACGCGCAGGGCGCGCGCCGTCGCGCGCACCGTCGGCCACGGCACCGGCGCGAGGTCCGGTCCCGCCACCTTGACGAGCGCGTCTCGCAGCTTCGCGACGTCCGGCGCGCCGCCGAAGGTGGCGACCTCCTGGCCGTCGACGCCGTAGAGGACGAACACCGGCCAGCCGACGGCGTGGGTCTTGAACAGCTCCGCGCCCTCGCCGGACGCGCGCACCCTCGCGAGCACGAACGGGTCCGCGGCGGCGGCGAGGCCGGGATCGCGGAACGTGGTCGCGGCCAGCTGCTGGCAGAGCGGGCACGACGGCTCGAACAGGAACACGACGAGCGGACGGCCGGACGCCGCCGCCAGCTGGCGCCCCTCCGCGAGGCCGTCGAGAAACCGGAGGCCACGGGGGCCCGCCGGCGCGTACCCGAGGGCCGCCGCGGGCAGCCCAACGCCCGCGAACGCACCGTCGGCCGCCGCCGGCAGGTCCCCCGCCGCCATCGCGATCGCCTCGAGACGCACCGGCGCCTCCGGGCACACCGGCCCCTCCGGGCGAACGGGCCTCGCGGCCCGGGAGAACGACCACACCCCCGCGACGAGCAGCACGGCCGCCGCCGCCGCGAGCGGGATCCCCCGGCGCCACGACGCGGGCGTCGGCGCGTCGGTGAGGGTGAGCCGTTCGAACGGCACGTCGCACGGCGGCACCGGCTCCTCGCCGGCGCGGAGCACCGCGTCGAGGTCGGACCAGACGGCGGCGAGCTCGGGCTCGGCGGCGAGGCGCTCCTCGAGCGCGGCGCGCTCGGCGTCGTCGAGGCGGCCCGCGGCGAGGTCGTACAGGCGATCGAGGTCGGTGCGTTCGCTCACGACGCCTCCCCCTCGGCCAGGTTGAGGCGCGGGCCGAAGGCGTCGAGCGCCGCGGCGCGTGCCTGCGGGACGACGGCGCGCACGCGTTCGGCGACGGCGCGCAGGGCGCGCGCGAGCCGCAGCTCGACGGCCTTCGGCGAGAGGCCCATGAGCTCGGCGACCTGGGCGCACGTCAGGCCTTCGTAGCGGAAGAGGACGAACGGCTCGCGCCAGCCGGCGGGCAGCCCGTCCACGGCGGCGCGGACCTGCGCGAGGAGCGCGTTGCGGTCGAGGCGTCCGCCGACGTCGTCCGACGCGACGCCGGGCCGCGCCGGCGGGTCCATCGGCAGGCCGGTCTCGGCCGACGCGCGGACGAGCCGCGGGCGGGCGTTCAGGTAGGTGCGCACGGCGATCGTCTTCATCCAGCCTTCGACGCTCCCCTCTCCGCGGTACTGGGCGCGTTTGCGCCACACGGTGAGGAACGTCTCCTGCAGCAGGTCGTCGGCGGCGTGGCCGTCACGGGCGAGGCGCGCGAGCAGTCGGTGGATCGACGCGCGGTTCGCCTCGTAGAGCCTCCGGAATCCCTCGGTGTCGTCAGGGATTCCGGAGGTGGACATGGGACCGGCGGATCCCTAGATCGCGGACAGGTTCTGGACGACGACCTTGACGGTCTCGGCGCGGACGCGCGCGGACGTCAGCACGGCCTCGCTGCCGTAGGTGCGGTGGCCGTGCACGGCCTGGGCGAGCGGGCACTCGTTGTCACACGAGCAGCCGGCGAGGGGGCGGTCCCCCGCGACGGCGAGGGACGAGGTCAGGACGACGGCGAGCAGGGCGAGCAGTCGCATCGGTAGTCAACTCCAAACGTCAGGTCCGACCGTGTGGCTCCGTGTTCTGTGACAACTCGCCGGGGGCGCCCCCCTCGCCGCGGTCCGACCGGAGGCCGGCCTCCCTCCGTGGACCCACCACGGGGCACCCCCACCTCGGGGACGCGATCCAGGGGGCGGGACGCAAGGCCCGGTCGGGGGCACCTCCCCCTGCGCCCTCCGCCCATCGACGCCAGTCGTTCGTGGGCAGGCGCTGGCCACCGGGCCTCACGGTCCCCCGGGTTCCTTCCGGCAGGCAGCGTCGGGTCGCGTCGGGCGAAACCAGACGCGCCATTTGGTGCCGGACACCGAATGGCGGGTTTGGACGCGCCCCCCCGCCGGTCAGACGCGCCATCTGGTGCCGGACACCGAATGGCGGGTTTGGACGCGCCCCCCCGGTCAGACGCGCCATCTGGTGCCGGACACCGAATGGCGGGTTCGGACGCGCCCCCCCGGTGTGGCGGGTCGATCGGTGCCCGGCGACGAGGCGCGACGGGCGGTACGCTCGGCCGCGGCGGGCTCGCTGGCCCGCGACGCGACGTCAGGGCGCGCGTTCGAGCAGCTGGAACCGCGAGGTGTCGGGGAACGAGGGGCTCGTGACGACATCGAGCCGCGCGAAGCCGACGGTCTTGTCCGCGGTGAGGAAGAGGCGGAGCGTCAGCGGCACCGCGAGCTCGTCCTCGGCGGCGCCGTCATAGGCCAGCGTCCCGGGGGCGACGGCGATCGCGTCCACGCCCGTCGTGCCGTAACCGAAGCCGTCGGACCCGTCCCAGTGCTGCTGCGCCGAGATCGTCGCGGTCGCCACGTCGAGCGAGGCGGGCGCGAGCGTCGCGCCCGTGAAGCGGACCTGCGTCCCGGACCAGTTGCCGACCACGTCGGCGTCGACGCCCGTCGGCAGCGGGGCGGTCGCGCCCTTCTGCAGCGCGCCGACGACGCCGCTGTCGAGCAGCAGCCCGGCGTGCACGTGCGCGGAGTCCGTCACGAGCGCCGCCACCGTCGAGTCGCTCCACGACACGCGGAACACGCCCTCCGACGTCTCGGCCAGCGTGCCCGTGGCCGCGTCCGTGACGCCGTCCACCGTCCGCGCCGAGACCAGGCCGGCGCCCGCGACGGTGAAGCCGTACGTGAGCGCGGTGCCGCCCGCCGTCTCGGCGCGCCCGAGCCAGGTGCCGTTCATCGCGGCGAAGTCCGCCGCGACGCGCTGGAACGTGATCGTGACCGTGTCGTCCTTGACGACGGTGACCGCGCGCGCGCGCGACCGCCAGCCCGACGAGTAGACCACCCGCACCCAGTGGGCGCCGGCGTCGAAGATGTTCTTGAGCGACTTGCCGCGCCCGGGCTCCTCGTCGACGTCGTACGCGTAGGGCGGCTTCGTGCCGTCCACCCGCGTGATCTCGATGCGCACCATGTGCTCGGTGCTCGACGCGTCGTTCCGCACGTCGAGGATCGTCGGGTCGCCGCCGTCGTCGTTGTCGCCCTCGATCACGTCGGTGATCAGCGGCACGGCGATGGCCGCGGCGAGGCCGCAACCGGTGGACGCCAACGGGAGGAGCGCGAAGCAGGCCGCGGCGAGGCGGCGGACGCGACGATCGACGGGCATCCGGGACTCCAGGCCGATCGCGCGCCCCGGGGGGCGACGGCGCCAGCCCAGGGAGCCTCCGAACAGCGGGTCACCACCGTATCACGGCCCCCCCGGCGGCCGCGACCGCCGTCAGACATCCGCTTCCCGCAGCCGGTACCCCACCCCCGGCTCGGTCTCGAACAGCTGCGGACGGGCCGGGTCCGGCTCGAGCTTCCGTCGCCACCTTCGACGTCTCGCGCGCCCGCGCCGACCCCACGAGCCACGGCACCGCGCTCCACGCGCGCAACCGCCGCACCCCCTCGACGCCGTCGACGTCCGGCAGCGCGAGCTCGATCCACACGCGACCGGGCACGCACGGCTTCGCCCGTCGCGGTGCCGACGCGACGTCGTCGGCCTCGACGTCGCGGAAGCCGCGAGCGGGCAGGCTCGTCGCAAGCACCCGACGGACCGTCAGCCCGTCGTCCACGACGAGACCCCGACGGAGCGGACCGGACGCCGCCACGGCGCGACCTCGGGCGAGGGGACCGCGAGGCCCGGCGGCTTGCACGGCGGCGGCGCGGCGCCATCGGGCGGGAGCGGCGGCGCGTCGCCGCACGGGCGCCGCTTGCGGAACACGGCGCCCCCCCGCGGGGCGTGGTCCGCCTCGTCGCGCGCGCGGGAGCGGAG
>JAEUHO010000041.1 GCA_016795345.1 Planctomycetia bacterium
GGGCCCGGCGACGCGGGGGCCGCGACCGCGGCCGTCGGGGTCCGGCGCGCGAGCGCGGCGGCGCCCAGGGCCGCGGCGAGGTTGAGCGCGACGCCGACGTGGAGCGAGCCGGAGAGCCCGAGCGCGCCGATGGTCACGAACCCGGCGAGGAGGCACCCGGCCGCCCCGCCGAGCGCGTTCACCGCGTACAGCCGGCCCACGGCGCGGCCGGTCGGGGCGCCGCGCGCGACCATCGCCTTCACGAGCACCGGGAGCGTGCCGCCCATCAGGAACGTCGGCACGGCGAGCACGAGCGCGGTGCCGAGGACGCGCACCGCGGTCCAGGTGCCGCCCCCGGCCGAGGCGAGGTCGAGGGACGCGGCCCACGCCTCGAGCGCGCGGAGCGCGGGGCGCGACGCGAGCGCGCCGAGCGCGATCGCCGCCTCGAGGCCCGCGTACACGAGCAGCGGACGGCGGGCGCGGTCCGCGACGCGGCCGAGCACGAGGCTGCCGGCCGCCAGGCCGAGCATGAACACCGACAGCACGGTGCCGACGGCCCACGCCGTCACGCCGAAGCGCAACGCGAGCTCCTTCGTCCACACGACCTGGTAGAGCAGCGCCGCGATCCCCGAGAGCAGGTACAGCACGTACGCCATGGCGTGATGATAGGCGGCGGGCCGCTCCGTCGCGGCGACCCGTCGCGGCCGCCGGTCACGACCGGTCCGGTCCTCATTTCGCGCGCGGCCCGCGGCGTGGCGGCGGGCGCGGCCCGCGTCGTCAGTCCGCGGACGGGTCCGCGCCGCCGGCGGCGTCGAGGGCCTCCGCGCGGGCGGCCCAGTCGGCGTAGAGGCGCTCGATCTCGGCGCGCGCGGCGGTCGCGTCGTCGGCGAGGGCGCGCCCCTTCACGTGGTCGCCCCCGGCGGCCCAGTGCTCCTCGAGGGCGCGGTCGGCGGCCTTCGCGCGCTCCTCGGCCTTCAAGAGCTTGCCCTCGACGGTGCGCAGCTCGCTCGCGAGCCGGCGGGCCTCGCGTGCCCGCGCCTTCTTGGCCTCGCGCTCGGCCCCTCCGTCGCCCTTGCCGGCCTCGGCCGCCGACTTCTGGCTGCGCAGCTCGAGCGCGCCCTTGCGCTTCTGGCGCTGCTCCGCGGAGCGCCTGGCCCACCACTCCGCGAACGTGCAGCGGTAGGAGACGAGCTGGCGGTCCACGACCTCGACGACGCGGTGGACGAGGCGGTCGAGGAAGTAGCGGTCGTGGCTGATGACGACGAGGGTGCCCTCGTACTCCTCGAGCATCTCCTCGAGCTGCTCGCAGGCCTGGAGGTCGAGGTGGTTGGTCGGCTCGTCGAGCAGCAGCAGGTTGACCTTCTGGTGCGAGAGGCGCGCGAGCTGCAGCCGGCTCTTCTCGCCGCCCGACAGCGTGCGGATCTCGCGGTCGAGGTCGTCGCGGGTGAAGAGGAAGCGGTGGAGGAGGGCCTCGGCCTCGCTCTTGAGCAGCCCGGTGGCGTCCTGCATCCAGTCGCGCAGCGTCATCCCGCGGTCGAGGGCCTCCTCGTGCAGCTGGCGGTACTCGCCGACCACGACGGACTTGCCGAGGCGGAGCGTCGGGTTCTCCCAGCCGCCCTGCTCGAGCAGGGCCTTGAACAGGGTGGTCTTCCCGGAGCCGTTGGGGCCCACGAGGCAGACGCGCTCGCCGAACTCGATCTCGAGGTTCGCGCGCTCGAAGATGGGGCGGTCGCCGTACGCGCACGAGAAGTCCTTCACGACGAGCGCGATACGCCCGCCGCGGTCGCCCGCGAAGCCGCCGCCGAACGTGCGCTGCTCGGTGACGGGCCGCTCGACCTTCTCCATGCGGTCGATGCGCGCCATCATCGCCTTCGCGCGCCGCGCCTGGCCGGGGTCGTCGTAGGCGTTCGCCATGTCCTTCAGCCGGCGCGCGGCGAACTCGATGCGGCGGATCAGGCGCTGCTGCGCCTTCCACTGCCGCTCCTGCAGCGCGAGGGCCTCGGCCTTCTGGCGCTGGTAGTCGCCGTAGTTGCCCGTCCAGACGGTTACCTTGCCGCGGGCGACCTCCCAGATCTCGTCCACCGTCGCGTCGAGGAGGTGGCGGTTGTGGCTCACCATCACGACCGCGGCCGGCGTCCGCCGGACCAGCTCGATGAACCACTCGACGCCGTCCATGTCGAGGTGGTTGCTCGGCTCGTCGAGCAGCATCACGTCGGGCTCCGAGAGGAGCACCCGCGCGAGGCCGATCACGTTGCGCTCGCCGCCGGAGAAGACCTCGAGGGGCCGGTGCCACGCCTCCTCGGGGAGGCCGAGGCTCGACAGGACGGCCTCGATGCGGCGGTCCACGTCGTAGCCGCCCTCGGCCTCGTGGCGGTGGGTCAGGGCCTCGTACTCGGCGAGCAGGCGGCGGCGGTCGTCGCCGTCGGCGGTCGCGAGCGCCTCCTCGAGCGCGCGCAGGCGCGTGTCGCGCGCGTGGGCGTCGCCGAACACGCGGCGCATCTCGGCGAACACCGTGGACCCGGCGGGGCAGGCGAGCTCCTGGGCCTGGTGCGCCAGCCGGACGCCGCGGCTGCGGACGACGTCGCCCTTCACCGGCTCCGCGAGCCCCGCGAGGAGGTTGAGCAACGTGCTCTTCCCGACGCCGTTGGCCCCGATCACGCCGATCTTGCGCCCGGGCTCGACGTCGAGCGTGACGTCGTCGAGGAGGACCGGCCCCCCGTGGTGCATCGTGACGTGCGAGAGGGAGAGGAGGGGCACCGCGCCATGCTGCCATCGGGCCGCGGCGGCGTCCCCTTGCGCGCGGCGGGAGTACGATCCCTAGCCCGGCCCATGCACGAGGGGACGAGGTTGGGGCCGCGGCTGCGACCCGGGCGTATCGCAGGCCACCGGCGGGCACGAACGCATGCGCCACGGCGCGGAGGCTCCTCGGCGTGGTGCCATAACCCGCTGTCGTCGCCTCCGCGCCGCGCCCGGGTCGCATCCATCGGCCCCCACCGGCCGGCGGGCATCGTTCAGCCCCCGTCGCGGCTCATCCCTCGTGAATGGACCGGGCTAGCGCCCCGGACCGCCCGCCCGGCGCGGGCGGGGGGCGG
>JAEUHO010000045.1 GCA_016795345.1 Planctomycetia bacterium
GGCGAAGGTGTTCCTGTGCCACGGCGAGCCGCCGTCCCTCGCGGCGTTCGCGAAGTTGATCGGCGACAAGCTCGGCCTCGCCACGCACATCCCGAAGATGGGCGAATCCGTCGCGCTGTAGTCGTCCGGCACGCGGAGCGGGGTCGCAGCCTTCGGACCACGGAACCAGAGGGAGCGCGGGGAGGCGACGGATCCCCTCCCCGGGACGCGAGGCCCGGTGGCCGGCGGGGCCCCCGGCGCGAGGCACGCGGGAGCGGTTTGCGTTCTCATGGGCCCATGGCCGGAGCGCCCCCCCACGGTCGTCGCGGCGCGGGCCGGGCCTCGCGGTCCCTCGCCCGGTTCGGCGCCTCCGTCGCGGTCGCGCTCCTGGCCGGCGGGGAAGCGCGGGCGCCGGCACGGGCGGACTCGATCGCGGACCGCGAGGCGATGCTGGGGCGGGTCGGCGTGCCCGACGACCTCCGGCCGCGGATCCACCGCGCGATCGACACGGGCGCGGTGTGGTTGGCGCGGCACCTCGACAAGGACGACCAGTTCCGGTTCGCGGGCCCGGACCGTCCCGCGGCCGACGACGGCAGCAGCGCGCTGGTGACGCTGGCGCTCGCGCACGCGGGCACTCCGACGGTGCTCCCGGCGGCGCGGCGGTCGGCCCAGCGGCTCTTCGGGCTGGCGAGCGACGGACGGCGTGTCCGGGACGGCCAGCCGACGCGCGCGACGTACGACACCGGCCTCCTCGGCCTCCTCTCCGCGGACGCAGGGCTGGCGGTGCCCCGGACCTGTGCGCGCGAGCTCGCGGCCGCGTTCGAGCGAGGCCAGGACGCGCGGTCGGGCGGCTGGGGCTACCAGCTGACGACGGGCGGGGGCACGGTGTCGCGGCTCCGGCCGGGCGCGAAGGCGCCGGTCCCGGTTCGGAACCCGGTGAACCTCTCGACGACGCAGTTCGCGGCGCTCGGCGCGCACGCGGCCGGCCTCGCGGGGGCGCCCGTCGACCTCGACGTGTGGCGACGCCACGCCGAGGGACTGTGCGCCGCCCAGGCGCAGGACGGCTCGTGGACGTACGACCTCGAGCGCAAGGCGCCACGGGGGTACCCGAACGGCACGTACATGGGCCTCGCGAGCCTCGTGCTCGCGGAGGCGGCACTCGCCGGCCGCGTCGAGGACGCGGCGTTGCTCCAGCGGGTCGCGGTGGCGCGCCTCCGGGGCATCGCGGCGCTGCGGCGCGACGTGGACGCGTTGCTCGACGCGCTGCGCGGGCCGAAGCGCGGGGTCGTGCCGTTCCTCGACGGATACAGCCTGTACGCGCTCGAGAAGGCGTGCGTGTTCGCGGGGATCGAGCAGGTCGCGGGGGGATCGTGGTACGTGCGGCTCGCCGAGGCGGTCGTCGCGCGGCAGGACGAGGACGGCTCGTGGGGACGCGACCCGATCCAGACGTCGTTCCTCGTCCTCTTCCTGGCCCGTTCCCCCGAGCGTTCCGCGCCCGTCACGACGGTGACCGACCCGCCGCGCCCGGCGCGCCCCGCCGCCCCGACGACGCCCTCCGAACCCTCGACGCCGACCCCGCGCTGACGACGCGCCCGACGCCGTCGTGCGTCTCGATCGAAGGCCCGTGGCCCCGTTCGGTGCCCGCGCCCCCTCGTTCGCGCCCATCGCCGTGACCGGCGGGCGGCCACAAGGGCCGCGCCCTACGGATCACGTCCCACGAGCGATTCCCGTGCATCGCATCGCATCTTCGCGATTCGGCGCCCGCACCGAGACGGGCCCCCGACGCCACGCCCATCGCCGTGACCGGCGGGCGGCCACAAGGGCCGCGCCCTACGGCATCCGCCTCCCTCTGCGTCCCTTCCCTCTCTCCTTCTCCATTCTTCTCTTCTCTTCCGTGGTCCGACGTCTGCGACCGAGGGGGCGCAGGGCCGCACGAGCGAGCGGCGGCCGACGCGTACTCCTGGTACGCGAGGCCGCCGATCGCGAAGTCTCGGCCCTCCGCCCCCTCGGTCGCCTATGGCATTTGGATGCCGAACCAGTCAAGATCGATGGTGTCCAGCAGCCCCCGCTGCTCGTCCTGGAGATACGCCTTGGTCCCGTCCTTCACGCGCGCGACCAGCGCCACGGCGCGCTCCAGATAGGTCTCCTGGGTGCCCGGGATCGTCGCCTTGAAGAGCTTCAGGAAGGCTTCGGCCTTCTTCGGGCTGCCCTCGGGGTACTGCTCCGCCGCCTGGATCTCCTCGAGCGGCACGAAGCCGTCGTCGCGCGGGATCTGCAGGATCTCGAAGAGCTCCGTCTGGATCGAACGGATGTCCTGCTCGAACCGCGCGGTCTGCGGCCCGTCGAGCTTCAGCGCCTTCGCCAGCTCCTCGTACTTCGGCTTCTTCGGCACCAACGGCCCGGTCGCCTTCTTCAGCGTGTCGCGGAACTTGTGCTCGAGCGCGTAACGGTCCACGACGGAACGCACCGCGTCCTCGAAGCCGGGTCGCTCGACGAACTTCGACGTGCCCGCGTCGGCCTTCGCGCCCTCGGGCATCGCCAGCACGGTCGCCAGCAGCCGGTCGTGGTCGGTGCGCAGCTTCGTGAGCTCGGCCGAGAGCACCTCGGCGCGCCGCGTCGCGTCGTCGGCCTTCGCGCGCACCGCGACGATCTCCTTGCTGCCGGCGAGCGGCGCGGGCGCGGCGCCGCCGGCGCCGGCGGACGGCGCCTCGGCCTGCGACGTCTCCATGCGTTCGAGGCGGGCGGCGAGGTCGCGGTTCTGCGCGACGACGTAGAGGGCGGAGCCGCCGAGCGCGAGCCAGGCGACGACGTGAGCGGCAGCGGGCAGGGCCATGGGAATCCTCCGAGGATGCCCACCGTACCGCCGGCCCGGCGGCGGGATTCACCCGCCGGCCACCGGGCCTCGCCGACCACCGGGCCTCGCGGTCCCCCCCGCCCCACCGCCCCCCGGGGGAGGGCGTGTCACGGAACCACCGAGTCGCGGTCGGCCGGCGGCGGGGCGCGGCGGGCCGCGACCCGCCGCCCCGGGGGGGGAGGTAACCACCCGCCC
>JAEUHO010000073.1 GCA_016795345.1 Planctomycetia bacterium
GCAGCGAGTAGACTGTCGTCGCCGAGCCCGATTCCCGCGATCGAGTGAACGACTGGGGTGGGCGTCGGATCCCTGACGTCGACGAGCCGGACGTAGCAGGGGTGCCGATCCATCCGCATGTGACAGGGATCCTACGCCGCCGCCACACGCAAGACGGCGTGTCCCGGGAAGGGGTGGTGTCTGAGCACACGTTAGCAGAGAGCGGAAAGCGGATCGCTCCAGATGACCGCGCCCCGACTCCATCGTGCGCGGTCGCTACGAGATCCCGACCGCCCTGACCCGCAGGGATCGTTCGGAACAGCGGGGACAGGGTGACACCCGGCGCGAGTTGGCCGCTTCGTACCGGGTGGACTCGCACCGCGGACAGTTTCCGGATCCGGCCACCTCGAGAGCCCGTTCCCGGAACCGCCTGCGGGTGTACGCCGACGCCAGCAGCTCCGCCACCGTCATACTCGCGAGCGATGCCGCGCAGGCGATACCGAGCCCGATCCAGAAGCTCCGCTGCTGCAGGCCACCGGCGGCGCCTGCCGCCAGCCCGCACAGGCATCCAACTAGACATCCCAGCGCCGGCGGATGGGCAAGCCTGCGGATCTCGTACAGCGTGCCGCACTCCCGGCACACCACCCGTCGGACGCGGACGTATCGGCCGGCACGGGCCAACGTCGCCCACGTGTAGCCGGTCTCGGCCAGCACGTGGCTCTCGATCGGATGGGGCAGTACGACCAGCCGAGGATCGGCGGTCTCTGCGATGCTCGCGTCCGCGGTGGTGTCGTGCAGCACGAGGCCTGCGACGACGGACTTCGAACGATCGGCGGGCGCATTGTCCGTGAGCACCGCGCCGTACTCCTCCGTGAACAGGTCGCTGGCGTAAGAACAGCGTTCGCACCGAGCCTGGTAGATGGTCGGCAATGGACGCGGGCTCCCGCCCTGAACGGCATGGCGGCCGATGGGTCGGATGCTATCAGGGTCGGGAGCCGCGGCGCCGGCTCGAGTCGGCGTCGCGAACCTGCGCGTGAACCAGGCGACTGCCGCACTAGGTACGACGTTGCACCCGAGTCCTCCTTCGAGCACGTACGGTCCGACTACGGGGCACCGCAGCGGCTAGAGTCGCATCTCCTCGGCGGTCTCCAGCAGTGCGCCGACAACCGAGAGTTTCTCGTCAGTAACGAGGATCCTGCTGCCGGGCTCCAACGTTCGCGTCTGCGTCACCCAGATCCCCACCTCGATCTCGGTCGGAGCGTGAGCGGCGCGACGCTGGCACATGGTGATCCGATGCGGGCCGGGTTGAACACCGACGACGCCGTCCGTGTCGTAGTCGTCTTCCGCCACGACCTGGACCGCGAGCTTCCCAGACGCAACCAAGAGCGGGCACTGGATCACCCGCGTGGCGCCAGCCAGTTGGCCCGGTTCAGGCGTGCCGACGTGGACGTCGATCGTCGCCCACGGCCACTCGAGGATCGTGGTGAACATGACGAAGTCCGGCTTCCGTGCGAATCCTTGGGCCAGGTGTGCCTCGAGTAGGTGGACTCCGTTCGCGCCGAGGTCCTTGACGAAGAACTGGCCGTACGAGCACAACTCTCTGCGACGGAGCACGGCGGTGTTCACAATGGCGATTCCTCCGACGCCCACAGGCCTCGGTGTGGGGGCCGGGACTTCCTTCCGTGGGGGGCGGGGCGCAACGGCGAGTCGGGCCGCGGCATCGGACTGGCTCTCGTGGACAGGGTCCCCTGCGCCGAGCAGGGGCACACTCTAGCCCACGTGGCGCGCGCCCTTCGCAACGTGGCCCGCGCAGCGGGTCGCTCGTCGAGGGGGCTCCGCCCTGCGCCGGGCTCGACCCGCTCGCCCTACTCCCCTTGGCGCCATGCCGGCGCCGAAGCGGCGCCGGCAGCGTGATCCGCTGGCGAAGAGGTGGTCAGGGCGACGGGATCCGAATGGGCGCGGCGTCCGCCCGGACCGGCGAGGGGCGGGCCTGCGTACCCGGGATTGGGGCTGGCGGGCGGCCGAGCGGGAGGGGGAGGACGCGGGGGGAGCCTGGGCCGCGGGGCGACTGGATTCGAACCAGCGCGGAGTCCGCCAGAACCCACCCGGGCCGGGCCTCGCGTGCCCGGGATGGGGGATGCGGCCCGGGTCGCGCCCTCCATGGCGTCCATCCGCGCAGCGCGCCGTGTTCCCAGGGGGCTCCGCCCCCTACGGCGCCATGCCGGCGCCGCAACGTCGCCGGCGGCGCCTACCCCCTCGGTCGCTGGTTCGAATCCAGTCGGCGGCGGTAAACGAAAGGAGCCGCCAGCTTGCGCTGGCGGCTCCCAGGAAATGGTCGGGGCGACTGGATTCGAACCAGCGCGGAGTCCGCCAGAACCGGTCACGGCCGGGCCTCGCGTGTCCGGGATGGGGGATGCGGCCCGCGTCGCGCCCTCCATGGCGTCCATCCGCGCAGCGCGCCGTGTTCTCAGGGGGCTCCGCGCCCCCTACGGCGCCATGCCGGCGCCGCAACGGCGCCGGCGGCGCCTACCCCCACGGTCGCTGGTTCGAATCCAGTCGGGGGACGGTAAACGAAAGGAGCCGCCAGCTTGCGCTGGCGGCTCCGCGAACGATGGTCGGGGCGACTGGATTCGAACCAGCGACCTCTTGGTCCCGAACCAAGCGCGCTACCAAGCTGCGCTACGCCCCGGTGCAGGTCGAAGGGCGGATGGTACCGGCAACCGGCCCGGCCGCAACCAACGGACCGGCCGACCCCGGCCGGAAGGCCCCCTAGCATCCGTCGTGCCGGACGCCGAAACCGGGCCCGCGCCGGGTATCGTGACCGCCCCGGTCCCCCCGAAGCCCCCTAGGTCCCACCCCCCCCGGCCCCGATGGACGACCTCCAGGAACTCGCCCGCTCGTTCCTCGACCGGCGCACCGCCGTCTCGATGCTCTCGAGCGTCAGCGCCAAGGGCCGCCCGGAGACCACCCTCCTGGTCGCCGCCCGCTTCACCGGCGACGGCACCCTCGCGGGCGGCGAGGAGGACGCCGTCGGCGGCGCCACCTTCCGCAACCTCCGCCAGAACCCCACCGCCTCGCTGCTCGTCCTCGACCCCGTCAGCGACCCGCGCGCGCGCGACGGCGTCCGCATCCTCCTCGAATTCCTCGGCGCCGAGACCGACGGCGACGAACTCGCCCGCCTCGACGCCTGGCTGCAGTCGTTCGCGCCCGGCCGCCGCATCGCGCGCCGCCTGCTCTTCAAGGTCCTCGGCATCGAGCGCTACCGCCCCGTCACGCCGTACGTGGCCTCGTCGCCGGCGACGAGCCCCTCCGCGCCGTCCGCGCCGCGCTGACGCGTTCCGCGGCGATCCCGCCCCCGGGACCGCGAGGCCCGGTCGCCGGCGCAGCCCGGGCGATGGGGGAGGCCGCTACTTCTCCTCGACGAGACGCGAGGCCCGGTCCGGCGCGTAGGTGCCGGCCTTGCCGAGCGCGTCGCCGAGCACGTCGCGGACGAGCACGCCCGTGTCCTTCGCGCCGGGCTTCACCAGCTGCTTGTAGCCGTCGCCGCCGCCCGCCAGGAACGAGTTGAGCGCCACGCGATAGGCCTTCGCGTCGTCGAGCGGCCGTCCGCCGACGTCGAACGCGAGCCACTCGACGGCCTGCTTGCCCTCGCGCTCGACGATCCGGAACCGCGCCGTGAGGCCCGAGACCTCGAGCGGCGAGATCCGGCCCGAGAGGCCCGTCTTCAGCGAGAACCCGACGATCTCGCGGAGCTCGGCCCCGGTCAGCGTCTGGGTCACGACCGTGTTGTCGAACGGCATCAGGAGGAACAGGTCGCGCCGCGTCACCGGGCCCGCCGGCAGCACCACGCGGATCCCGCCGCGGTTCGCGAGCCCGACGTCGGCCCCCGCGGCCGCGCGGGTCGCGTCGGCCATGAAGTGCCCCGCGGGGCTCGTGTCGCGCGGGTTGGCGCCCACGCGCGGCAGGTCGCCCGTCAGGGTGCCGACCACCGACTTCAGCGCCTTCAGCTCCGCGATCGCGTCGAGGCGGCCCGCGAGGAACGCCTCCGTCTCGGCGTCGCGGCCGACCTTCGACGGGATCAGCGGGATCAACTCGCTCGTCCTGAGACGGACGGCCTTCGTCGTGCGGTGGACGTCGAGCGTCACCTTCCCGACGACGATGCACGCCGTCCCGGCCTGCACCACCCAGCCCGTCCCGTCGCCCCGCGCGTCGATCGGCTTCGCGAGCCGCGTGTGGCTGTGGCCCCCGACGACGAGCGGACACGTCGGCACCGCCTTCAGGATCTCGATGTCGGGCTGGGGCCCGAGGTGGGTCACGAAGATCACGAGGTCCGACGTCGTGGCGAGCGCCTTCGCCTGCGCCGCCGCGGCCTCGGCCGGCGGCGCGAACGCGAGGCCCAGCGCGTCGCCTCCCACGACGATCCGCGGCGTCTCGACGGTCGTCATGCCGACGAGCGCGACGCGCAGTCCCCCGACCTCCTTGACCACGTGCGTCCGGAGCCACGACGGCGTGGCGCCCGTGGCCTGCTCCGTGACGTTCGCCGAGACCCACGGGAACGGAGCCGCCTTCGCGAGCCGCACCGCGTTCGACAGGCCCAGATCGAACTCGTGGTTGCCCAGCGCCACCGCGTCGTAGCCCAGCCGACCGAACGCCTCGACGATGAGGTCGCCCTTCGTCAGGTCGCCCTCGGGCGTGCCGCGCCACACGTCGCCGCCGTCGACGAGCAGCACGTGCGCGCCGCGCGCCGCCGCCGCCGCGCGTTCGGCCTTCACGACCGCCGCGAGCGCGGCGAACCCGCCGACGTCCTCCGTCGCCTCGAGCTGCGCGAGCGCCGGCGACCGCGGCAGCACCGCGCCGTGCACGTCGTTCGTGTGGAGCACCACCAGCGAGACCCAGTCGCCGGGGTCGTCCTGCGCGACCGCGGGCCGCAGCAGCGTCCCGAGCAGGAGGAACACGACCGCGAGGCGCCGGGCGACGGCGCGCGGCACGGGGATGGCGACCGAGGAGCGGGGGTCGGGGCGGCGCATGGAGGCATGGTGCCATCGGAGCGACCCCCATGCCCGGGACCGCGAGGCCCGCCGGCCCCCAGTGTCGGCCACCAACGTCGGCCACCGGGCCTCGCGGTCCCGGGGATCGACCGCCGCCGGGGACACCGACGCTGTTCTCGCGTCAAGCCCACGTCAACCGTCGCGGTTCGCGGGGGTGACCCTGGAAGGCGCGGCCCTTGCGGCCGCCCGCGACCTACGTTGGTGACCGTGGATCGCGTTGGCCCGTAGGGCGCGGCCCTTGCGGCCGCCCGCGATCCACGCCGGTGATCGATGGTCTCGGTGGCCCGTAGGGCGCGGCCCTTGCGGCCGCCCGCGAACCACGCCGGTGATCGATGATTTCGGTGGCCCGTAGGGCGCGGCCCTTGCGGCCGCCCGCGATCCACGCCGGTGATCGATGGTCTCGGTGGCCCGTAGGGCGCGGCCCTC
>JAEUHO010000098.1 GCA_016795345.1 Planctomycetia bacterium
GGGGCCGCGCGTCCCGATGTGATGGGGCTCGTGCTCGTGCCGGTGCCCGCCGCGGGCCGTTACGTCGTGACGCTCCGGCATCCCGATCGTTTCGCGTGGTGGCCGGCGTCGGCCGTGGCGGCGCTGTTCGCGGCGGTCAGCCTCGTCGCGCGTCGTCGCGGCGGGCGCGACGCTGCCGCCACTTGAGCTTGAGGTAACGCACCCAGCCGAGCGGGCCGCCCTCCTCGAGGACGCGGACGCGCGCCTGCAGCTCGCCGATCTTGCGGACGTGGCGCGCGATGGCGCGGTCGCCGACGCGGAGCGGGTCGCGGTGGAGCGGCGGCGCGGGCGACGGCGGGCGCGCGGCGGCGTCCGCGTTGGCGGTGACGACCCACTGGAAGGTGCGCGCGTCGGGGTCGTCGACGAGGTGGCGGACGAGCGCGTCGGACGCGAGGCCCGCGCGCTCGAGGGCCTTCCGCACGACCTCGGGCTGGAGCGGCTTCTCGACGCGGGCCTCGACGGCCACGCCGAGGCCGGCGCGGGCGAGGACGGCGTGGAAGGTGTCGCGGGTCCAGAAGTGGAGGTGCGTGCGGTCGAGGATGCCCTCGTCGCCGCGCTCGAACGCGCCGAGGAGGAGGCCGATGCGGACGCTCCCGTGGGCTACGTTGGGCACCGAGAGGACGACGCGGCCGTTCGGGGCGAGCGCGTGGTCGCGGATCGCGACGAGCACGGCGTGGGGATCGCGGACGTGCTCGACGACGTCGGCGAGGATCACGACGTCGAAGCGGCGGCCGCCGAGCGCGGCGGGCCAGGCCGGGTCGTCGAGGTCGGCGGCGACGACCTCGACGCCGCGGGCGCGCGCGCGGGCGGCGGCGTCGGGGTCGCGTTCGACGCCGACGCCGCGGCAGCCGGCGCGTTCGGCGAGCGTCGCGAGGAGGAGGCCGTCCCAGCAGCCGAGGTCGAGCACGTCGGCGTCGCGGCCGACCTGGCGGGCGACATGGGTCCACGACGCGGTCTCGTCGGTGAGGTCCACCTGGCGACGGTCGTAGGGCGACATGGACGGCGGGCGCTCCAACATCTATGGTGCCCTCGCCGCCCCGGAAGCGCCCCGTGCCGACCGACCGCCCCCTCCTGTCCGTCGTGATGCCCGTCTACGACGGCGCGCGCTTCGTCGAGGAGGCGGTGCGGTCGGTGCTCGCGCAGGCGTGGCGGCCGCTCGAGGTCGTCGCCGTGGACGACGGCTCGAAGGACGGGTCGCTCGCGATCCTCGAGGGCCTCGCGCGCGCGCACGCGGGCGAGGGCGGCGCGGTGGTGCGGGTGCGGGCGGAGCGCAACGGCGGCGTGGGCCGCGCGCGCAACGTCGGGCTCGCGGACGCGCGCGGCGAGTACGTGACGTTCCTCGACCACGACGACGTGCTGACGCCGGGGTCGCTCGAGGCGCGGGCGGCGGCGCTCGCGGCGTTTCCCGGGCGATTCGTGTACGGGCGGCTCGCGTGGCTCGGGACGTCGCCCGACGGGAGCACGGTCTCGCCCGGGCCCGACCACCGGCCCGCGACGACGTACGCCGAGGCGTGGGACCGGCTCGGGATCACGACGCCGGGGCAGGTGCTCCTGCGGCGGGCGGACGCGGTCGCGTGCGGCGGGTTCCCCGAGGAGCGCGCGGTGGGCGGATCCGACGACCGGGCCTTCTGGTTGCGGCTCGTGCGGGCCGGGGTGCGGCCGCACCCGATCCACGACGTGGTGCTGCGGTACCGCGTCCACCCGGGGCAGGCGAGCCGGACCGTGGCCTACAAACGCGCGCGGCTCGCGCTGCGCGAGGCGGCGGTGTTCGCGGGCGACCCGCCCGTGCGGCTCGTGCCCGAGGACGTCGCGGGGCCGGTCCTCGCGCGCCTCGCCATGGACCTCGCCCACGACCTCCTCGACACGGACCCGGCCGACGCGGTGCGCGTGGCCGAGGAGGCCCGGGCGAAGTGGCCGCCGCTGCGGGACGACCCGCTCTGGGCGGGGTTCCACGCCAAACGCCGCCGCAAGCTCGTCGGCCGCGTGCCGCTGCTCGGCCCCCTGCTCCGAGGCGCGCGGCGGTGGCTCGTGCGGGACCCCTGACCCCGGCGCGGCGGCGGGAGCGTGCGCCCGGACTTCCGTCCGGGGCGATCCCCGGCGAGCATGGCGGGATGGCCGTCGAGTTCTACCGTCACGCGCTCCGCGAAGAGGACGTCCAGGCCGTCGTGGCCGTCCTCCGCAGCACCTTCCTGACCACCGGCCCGCAGTGCCGGGAGGTGGAGGCGCGCCTCGCGGCGTACCTCGGCGTGCCCCACGTCCTCACGATGACGTCGTGCACGGCGGCGCTCGAGGTGGCCCTGCGCGCGTTCGGCGTCGGGCCCGGCGACGAGGTGATCGTCCCCGCGTTCACGTTCGTCGCGACGGCGACGGCGGTCCTCCACGCGGGCGCGACGCCGGTCCTCGCCGACGTCGACCCCGACACCGGCTGCCTCGGCGCCGCGGGCGTCGTGCGCGCGCTGACGCCGCGGACGCGGTGCGTGATCCCCGTGCACCTCTACGGCCAGATGGCCGACCTCGAGGCCATCCGCGCGGTGCTCGGCGGCCGGAAGGTGCGCATCCTCGAGGACGCCGCGCACTGCGTGGAGGGCACCCTCCGCGGCGTGCGGCCCGGCCAGGCGAGCGACGCGGCGGCGTTCTCCTTCTACGCGACGAAGAACCTCACCTGCGGCGAGGGCGGCGCGCTCGCGCTGCGCGACCCCGACCTCGCGGAGCGCGCGCGCCGGCTCCGGCAGCACGGCATGACCGCGTCGGCCGCCGAGCGTTACCAGGGCACCAAGGGGTACCGCCACTGGGACGTCGTGGACCTCGGCGTGAAGGCCAACCTGCCCGACGTGCTCGCGGCGCTCCTCGTGCACCAGGTCCCGCGCCTCGACGCGCAGCGGGTGCGACGCGAGGCCCTCGCGCGGCGCTACGAGGCCGTGATCGACGCGTTGCCCGGCTGGGGCCGGCCGATGGTGCGGGCCGAGGCGACCTCGGCCTACCACCTCGCGACGGCGTGGGCCCCGCGCGGGCACCGCGACGCGGTCCTCGCGGCGCTGGCCGAGCGCGAGATCGGCGTGGCGGTCAACTGGCGCGCGCTGCCCCAGCTCACCTGGGTCCGCGAGGCCCTGCACGCCGACCCGGCCGACTTCCCGGTCGCGTGCGAGCTCGGCGACCGCACGTTGTCGCTGCCGTTGTGGCCCGACCTCACCGACGCGCAGCAGGACGAGGTGATCGCCGCGTTGCGCGCCGTCGCGCGGGGGCTCCCGCGTGCCTGACGCGGCGCCCGCGCCCGACCTCTCGCTCGTCATCACGACGTACAAGGAGACGTCGGTGCTCGAGGGGAGCCTGCCCCGCATCGCCGCCGCGCTGCGCGCGCTCGGGCGGCCCGTCGAGCTGGTCTTCGTCGACGACGGGAGCGGCGACGGCACCGCCGAGTGGGTCGAGGCGCAGGCGCGCGGGCTCGCCGACCTCGCGCCGCGCGTCCTGCGCCACCCGACGAACCGCGGCCGCGGCGCCGCGCTGCGCACGGGCTTCGAGGCCGCGCGCGGGCGATACTGCGGCTACCTCGACCTCGACCTCGAAGTCGACGTCACGTACGTCGCCCCCACCCTCGCGCTGCTCGACGCGGGCGCGGACGTCGTCGTCGGCGTGCGGACCTACGTGAAGACGCGCCCGGGCTTCGACGTGCGCACGTTCCTCTCGGTGGGCTACCGCCACCTCTCGCGCACCGTGCTGCGCCACCGCCTGCGCGACACCGAGACCGGCTTCAAGTTCTTCCGCCGCGACCGGCTCCTCCCGCTGCTCCCCCACATCGAGGAGGGCGGCTGGTTCTTCGACACCGAGGTGATGATGGTGTCGGCGCTCGCCCGTCGCCGCATCGCCGAGCTGCCGGTCGACTTCCACCGCCGCCACGACAAGGTCTCGACGGTGAAGGTCGTGCGCGACGTGCGGCGCTACCTCGGCGCGCTCGCCCGGTTCACCACGCGGCGCCGCCGCGTGACGGCGGCGGTGCGGGCGCGCGCGTGACGAGCCTGATCTACCGCCACCCGCGCCTCTACCGCGGGGTGCTCGCCCTGCTCTACGGCGGGGCCCTGCGCGCGCGCGAGGCGTTCGTGGCCCGTCACGTCCCGCCGGGCGCCCGCGTCGTCGACGTCGCGTGCGGCGACGGCGGCATCCGCCGCGTGCTGCCGGGCCGCGCCTACGTCGGCGTCGACGTCTCGCCCGTCTTCGTCGACGCGCTGCGCGCCGCCGGCGTCGAGGCCCATCGCCTCGACGTCGCCCGCGACGACCTCCCGACGGGCGACGTGGTGCTCATGTTGGGCGCGCTCTACCAGTTCCTGCCCGACGTGGACCCCGTCGTCGCGCGCCTGCGCCGGGCCGCGCGGCGCCATGTCGTCCTGGCCGAACCCCACCGCAACCTCGCGCAGTCGCGCCACGCACTCGTGCGCGCGATCGCGCGCCGCGCGACCGACCCCGGCGTCGCGTCGAGCACGGGCCGCTTCGACGAGGCCTCGCTCCGCGCGCTCTTCGCGCGCCACGGCGCCACCGAGATCATTGCAACCCGCAAGGAGCTGATCGCCGTCCTGCCGGGGCTCGCGTCGTGAAGGGCGCCGTCGTCCTCGCGGTGCTCGTGGGCCTCGCGTTCGCGGCCACCGTCATCTTCGCGCTCGAGCCCGGCACCCACGACCTCCTGCGCCGCGCCGCCACGGGCCTCGAGGCGCCCGACGACGGCTACTGGTCGGCCCCCGTGCGCCGCCTCGCGGGCGCCGGCGACCAGGACGCCTACGACCACGACCTCGCCGTCGCGCTCGCCCTGCCGCAGAACGCGCTCGCCGCCGTGGCGATCGCGGTCGGCGTGCCCTACCCCGCGGCGCGCGTCGCCGGGTCGCTCCTCGCCGCGGCGGTCCTCGCGGGGTGCGTGGCGGCCGGCCTCGCGGGCCGCGCCCGCGCGGCGGGGCTCGTGTTGCTCGCGTTCCTCCTGACGCCGCCCGTCGTCGTGCACC
>JAEUHO010000247.1 GCA_016795345.1 Planctomycetia bacterium
ACGCCCACGACTTCGTCGCCGCGATGCCCGAGGGCTACGCGACGAGGCTCGGCGCCGGCGGGGCGGGGCTCTCGGGCGGCCAGCGACAACGCCTCGCCCTCGCGCGCGCGGTCCTGCGCGACCCGCGCATCCTCCTCCTCGACGAACCCACCAGCGCGCTCGACCGCGACAGCGAGGAGGCCCTGCGGGCCGCCCTCTCCGACTTCCTCCCGGGCCGCACCGTCTTCGTCATCGCGCACCGCCCGGAGACCGTCGAGGGCGCCGACCTCGTCCTCGTGCTGCGGGACGGCCGCGTCGAGGCGTTCGGCCCCCCGGCCGACGTGGCGGCCCGCAGCGAGACCTACCGCCGGCTCCGCGCGCGCGGGCTCGCCGACGACCCCGCCGACGCCGACCGGGCCGAAGGCTGACGGGACCGACGGCGACCCTCCGGCACGCGAGGCCCGGTGGCCGTCGCCGCCGTGGTGGAATGGGCCCGACCCCCGAGGTGCCCGCCCCATGCCGTCGTCCACCGCCACCCGCGCCGTCCGCATCGCCGCCGTCCACATGGACCTCGGCGCCGGGCGCCGCGGCGTCGACATGGGCCCGAGCGCGATCCGCATCGCGGGGCTCGCGGCGCGGCTGACGCGCCTCGGCCTCGACGTCGTCGAGGGCGGCTCCGTGTACGTCCGCGAGCCGGAGGTGTGCCCGGTCGGCGAGACGCGCGTGAAGTATCTCCACGAGGTCCTCGCGTGCTGCACGGAGCTGCGCGACGCGACCCTCGCGGCGCTCGACCAGGGCGCGATCCCCCTCTCGCTCGGCGGCGACCACTCCATCGCGATCGGCAGCCTCGCCGCGCAGGCGCTGCACCACCGGCGCCGCGGGCTCCCGGTCGGGCTCGTGTGGGTGGACGCGCACGCCGACATGAACACCCCCGAGACCTCGCCGAGCGGGAACATCCACGGCATGCCGCTCGCCGTGAGCCTCGGCGAGGGCGTGGCCGAACTGGTGGGCCTCGCCGGCGACCGGCCCGCGCTCGAGCCGCGGCACGTCTCCATCGTCGGGGCCCGCGACGTGGACCCGGGCGAACGGGAGCGCATCCGCCGGCTCGGCGTGCGCGTGTTCACGATGTCCGAGGTGGACGAGCGCGGGATCGCGACGTGCATGGACGAGGCCCTCGCCCGCGCCCTCGACGGGACCGCCGGCGTGCACCTCTCCTTCGACCTCGACGGCGTGGACCCGCAGTTCGCGCCCGGCGTCGGGACGCCCGTGGCGGGCGGGCTCACCTACCGCGAGGCGCACCTCGCGTGCGAGAAGGTCGCCAAGTCCGGCCGGCTGCTCGGCATGGACCTCGTCGAGCTGAACCCGGTGCTCGACACGAACAACCGGACCGCGAAGCTGGCCGTCGAGCTGATCCTCTCGGCGTTCGGCAAGACGATCCTCTGACCGCGCGGCGCGCCGGGCCCAGCAACAGGGGCCGTGGGCGCGGGCCCGGGCCGCCCCGCGGCGGCCCCCGGGCCTCGCGTCCCGAGGGAGCGCTCCGCGCCCCCGCGCCTCACCTCGACTTCTGCCCTTCCTGCTCAGGGCCCGGGTGGTCAGGCTGCCGGCGCGAGGCCCTGGAGGAGCAGTGCTCGGATCGGGCGTGGGATTTTGTCCAGGGTGCACCTT
>JAEUHO010000292.1 GCA_016795345.1 Planctomycetia bacterium
CCCCCGCGTGGCCTGCCCCCCCGCTCACTTGAGCCTGTGCCCCCCCCGCGGCGTACCCCCCCCCCGCCCGGCCCGGCGCCCCCCCCCGCGGGCGCCGCCCCCCCGCCGCCGGGCCCGGCTCGCGCCGGGCCTCGCGGTCCCGCGCGCGGGGCCGCCCGTCCAGTCCTCGGGTCCGACCGGAGCCATTCGCCATGCCCAAGCAGTACCTCTTCGACGTGGATGCCCGCGCCCGCATCGCGGCCGGCGCCAAGCGCCTGGCCGACGCCGTGCGCGTGACGCTCGGGCCCGCGGGTCGCAACGTGATCCTCCAGAAGTCGTTCGGCAGCCCGACCGTGACGCGCGACGGCGTGACGGTGGCCAAGGAGGTCGAGCTCCCCGACCCCTTCGAGAACATGGGCGCCAAGCTGGTGACCGAGGCGTCGTCGAAGACGAACGACGTCGCCGGCGACGGCACGACCACCGCCACGGTGCTCGCCGAGGCGATCTTCCGCGAGGGCCTGAAGGCCGTGTCGTCGGGCGCGAACCCGACGCTCGTCAAGCGCGGCATCGACGACGCGGTCGCCACCGTCGTCGAGGCGCTCAAGGCGCAGTCGAAGAAGCTCGAGAACCGCCGCCAGACCGAGGCCGTCGCGACGATCTCCGCCAACCACGACGCCGAGACGGGCAAGCTGCTCGCCGAGGCCGTCGAGAAGGTCGGCAAGGACGGCGTGATCACGGTCGAGGAGGGCAAGAGCCGCGACACGACCCTCGAGTACGTGGGCGGCATGCAGTTCGACAAGGGCTACATCTCGCCCTACTTCTTCACCGACCCGAAGGAGATCAAGGCGGTCCTCGAGGACTGCTACATCCTCTTCCACGAGAAGAAGGTCTCGAGCCTGCGCGAGTTCATCCCGCTGCTCGAGAAGGTCGCGGGCGCGGGCAAGGCCCTGCTCGTCGTCGCCGAGGACGTCGAGGGCGAGGCCCTCGCCGCGCTCGTCGTCAACAAGCTGCGCGGCGTGCTGAAGGTCTGCGCGGTCAAGGCGCCGGGCTTCGGCGACCGCCGCAAGGCGATGCTCGAGGACATGGCGGTCCTGACGGGCGGCCAGTTCATCAGCGAGGACCTCGGCCTCAAGCTCGAGAACCTGACGCTCGAGCACCTCGGCCGCGCCAAGAAGGTGACCGTCACGAAGGACGCCACGACGATCGTCGAGGGCGCCGGCACGAAGAAGGACGTCGAGGCCCGCGTCGCGACGATCCGCGCGCAGATCGAGAAGTCCACGAGCGACTACGACAAGGAGAAGCTCCAGGAGCGCCTGGCCCGCCTGCAGGGCGGCGTCGCGGTCGTGAAGGTCGGCGCGACGACGGAGGCCGAGCTCAAGGAGAAGAAGTTCCGCGTGGACGACGCGCTCCACGCGACGCGCGCGGCGGTCGAGGAGGGCATCGTCCCCGGCGGCGGCGTCGCGCTCATCCGCACGATCCCGGCGGTCGCGAAGCTCGCGAAGGCCGCCTCGGGCGACGAGAAGGCCGGCATCGAGATCATCCTGCGCGCGCTCGAGGAGCCGCTGCGGCAGATCGTCCGCAACGCGGGCCACGAGGGCGCGGTGATCGTGGACGACGTGAAGTCGGCCACGGGCGACCGCGGCTTCGACGCGAAGGCCGGCCAGATGGTGTCGATGTACGACGCCGGCATCATCGACCCGACGAAGGTCGTCCGCTCGGCCCTCCAGAACGCCGCCAGCATCGCCGGACTCATGCTCACCACCGAAACCCTCATCACCGACCTCAAGGAAGAGAAGAAGCCCGCCCTCGGCGCGTTGACGTAGTAGGGCCAGGGACGGAGCGGAGGCGGAGGCAGAGGCGGGGTGTGACTTGCGGAGAGCGGCCGCGCTCGCTGCGGGTCGGGGGTCGCGGGGACGCAAGGCCCGGCGCGCAACGCGGCGGGCCTGGCGTCCCCCTCCTCCTCGTCGGCCCTGCTGGGCCTCCTCGTCGTCGGGCGGCTCGGCGGCGTATCGGCGGTGCTGGATACAGCCGCCTCGCCGCCGCTCCCGCGACCCGTAGCGAATCGCGGCCGTGTCGTCAGGCAAGGGCCCTGCGCGACGAAGAGCGGACAGCGGAGCGGACCGGACGGCGGCCGTGTCGTCGGGTATGGGCCCTGCGCGAGGAAGAGCGGACCGGACGAAGGCCGTGTCGTCGGGTAAGCGCCCTGCGCGAGGAAGAGCAGAACGCGGAGCGGACCGGATGGCGGCCGTGTCGTTGGGCGAGGGCCCTGCGAGACGGAGAGCGGACCGGACGAAGGCCGTGGCGTCGGGTGAGGGCCCCGCGGGTGGCGGATTCGGGGAGGATGGGTGCGGACAGCGTACGATGCGCGGGACCATGGCGGACAAGCGCGACTACTACGAAGTGCTCGGCGTCGAGAAGACCGCGGCGCCCGACGCGATCAAGTCGGCCTACCGGCGGCTCGCGCTGAAGTTCCACCCCGACAAGAACCCCGGCGACAAGGCCGCCGAGGAGAAGTTCAAGGAGGCCGCCGAGGCCTACGAGGTGCTGTCCGACGCCGACAAGCGCGCCGCGTACGACCGGCACGGCCACGCGGCGGTCGGCGGCGGCGGCACCCACTTCCGCAACGCCGAGGACATCTTCGGCGCCTTCCGCGACATCTTCGACGGCGACCTCTTCTCGTCGTTCTTCGGCGGCGGGGGCGGCGGGCGGCGCAGCGACCGCGGGGCCGACGTCGGCGCGCGCGTCGAGATCACGTTCCAGGAGATGGCCGACGGCGTCACGAAGACCGTCGCCGTGCGCCGCCGCGACGCGTGCGGCACCTGCCGCGGGACCGGCAGCCGCGACGGCAAGGCGCCCGTCGCGTGCCGCACCTGCGCCGGTCGCGGCGTCGTGCGCCGCAGCCTCGGGTTCGTCGCCGTGCAGCAGGAGTGCCCCACGTGCGGCGGCGCCGGCACGACCGTGTCGTCGCCGTGCGGCGACTGCGGGGGCGAGGGCCTCAAGGCCGCGCGCGTGGACGTCGCCGTCGCGATCCCCGCCGGCATCGAGGACCGCATGGCGGTGCGCGTGCCGGGCCAGGGCGAGGCGAGCAGCCGCGGCGGCGCGCGCGGCGACCTCATCGTCGAGGTCGCGGTGGGGGAGCACCCGCTGTTCCACCGCGACGGCCCGAACCTCGTCGTCGAGGTCCCGGCGCCGATCTCGACCGCCGCGCTCGGCGGCGAGCTCGAGGTGCCGTCGCTGTCGGGCGTCATCGGCGTGAAGGTGCCGCCCGGGACCGCGCCGGGCCGCCGGCTGCGCGTGCGCGGCGAGGGCCTGCCCCGCCTCGACCGCGGCGGGCGCGGCGACCTCGACGTGATCATCGTCCTCGACCTGCCCGAGAGCCCGTCGCGCCGCGTGCGCGAGGCGCTCGAGACGCTGCGCGCGGCCGAGAAGGACGACGTCGGCCCGACCCGCAAGCGGTACGGCGACCTGCTGCGCGACCACCGCCGCGAGGCGGAGAAGAAGAAGGCGAAGAAGTGAGCGGAAGCCGCGAACGTGCGAGGAGCCTGACGTGACGAGCCCCGACGACACCACCGGAGGAACGCCCCGGGACGCCGGCCCGACCCCGGGCGCCGGCCCCGCGCCCGGCCCGGACGCGGCGGGCGCCCCGCCGCCGGACGCCGCCGCGTCCGCGACCACGGCGGGCGACGACGTGGCCGCCCTGCGCGCCACCATCGCGTCCCTCGAGGACCGGCTGCGGCGCACGCAGGCCGAGTTCGTGAACGACCTCCGCCGCGTGCAGCGCCAGGCCGACGAGCGCGTCCGCTACGCCGCCCAGCCGGTCGTCGAGGACGTGCTCGGCGTCGCCGACGCGCTCCACCGCGCCGTCGAGGGCCTCAAGGACAGCGAGCACGAGCGCCGGGTCGCCGAGGGGCTGCACATGGTCGAGCGCCAGCTGATCGACGGCCTCGCCCGCCACGGCGTCGCGCGCATCGACGCCGCGGGCAAGCCGTTCGATCCCGCGCTGCACGAGGCGATCCTCGAGGTCGAGAGCCCGGCGGCGGCGCGCACCGTCCTGCAGGTCGTCCGTCCCGGTTTCACGCTCCACGGCCGCCTCGTGCGCGCCGCCCACGTCATCGTCAGCAAGCCGGCGGCCCCGCCCGCCGCGCCCGACACGAAGGGGTAGACCCGTGCCCACCTACGACTACGTCTGCGACGCCTGCGGCCACGCCTTCGAGCAGTTCCAGGCCATGTCGGAGAAGCGCCTCACGACGTGCCCGAAGTGCAAGAAGAAGAAGCTCGTCCGGCAGATCGGCACCGGCGGCGGCATCATCTTCAAGGGCAGCGGCTTCTACCAGACCGACTACAAGAAGACGTCGGCGCCCGCCTCGGAGACGTCGTCCACGACGTCGTCCTCGACGCCCTGCGGCAAGGAGGCCTGCAAGGCCACCCCCGGCACCTGCGCCGCCGACGCCGCCCCCGCCGCGGCCTCCAAGCCGTCCTCGAAGAAGAAGTGACCGAGCCGCACCCCGGCTTCAAGTGCCCGACGTGCGCCGACTGGGTGGCGCCGGGGGCCCCCTTCCGCCCCTTCTGCTCCGAGCGGTGCAAGATGACCGACCTCGGCCACTGGCTCGCGGGGCGGTACAAGATCCCCGCGCGCGACGACGACGAGGACACCACCGACCTCGTCCTGCCGCGGCCCCCGGAGCTCCCGCCCGCCGCGGACGATGACGACGACGCTCGCTGACCTCTGGCACCGCTCCGGACGCGCCGCGCGCGACGACCGCAAGCGGCTGCTCTGCCTGTACGCCGTCCTCGCCACGCCGCCGACGCTCCTCCTCGCCGGCCTCGTCTCGCGCCTGCTCACCGGCTCCGACCTCGCCCTCGGCGGCCTCCGCCGCCCGATCGACTACGTCGTCGCGCCCGTCCGCGACGCGTGGATGCACGACGACGTCCTCGGCGCGCTGCTGTTCGTGCTCGTCGCCGCGGTGTTCCTCGCCGTCCCGTGGGGGATCCTCGGCGGCGCCGTCGCCCGCATGGCCGCCGTCGACCTCGCGGCCGGACGGCGCGAGGCCCCGCGCGACGCGGTCGCGTTCGCGCGACGCCACGCCCGCGGCTTCGTCGGCGCCAAGACCGTGCTCTGGGCCGGCGCGCTCCTCCCCGCCGCGCTCGCGATGCTGGCGGCGCTGCTCGCGCGGCTCCCGGGCGCCCTCGGCACGGCCGGCTCCGTCGTCGCCGTGGTCGTCGTGCCCGCGCTCGCGCTCGTCGCGGTCGTCGCCGGCAGCCTCGGCGCGCTCGCCGCGTGGGTCGCCGGCCCCACCATCGCCGCCGAGGACTCCGACGCGTTCGACGCCGTGAGCCGCGTCTACTCCTACGCCGCCGCCGGCCTGCCGCGCCTCCTCGGCGTGCGCCTCGTCTTCCTCGGGGGCGTGCTGCTCGGCGCGTCGTGGCGCCTGCTCCGCACGGTCGCCACGGCCCTCGTCGCGGGCATCGCGCTCCAGGCGGGCGCGGGCCGCGAGCGCTTCGACGCGTGGCTCGCCGCGCTGCGGTCGGTCGGGTCGGGCGGGTCCGTGCCCGTCGGCGACCTGCTCCCGGGCCTCCTCCTCGCCGCGGTCGCCGCCGGCCTCGTCGCGCTCTGGCTCGCCGACCTCGCCGCGCGCGTGATCTGCGGCCGCATGGGGGCCTACCTGTGGCTGCGCCAGCGCGTCGACCGCGTGCCGACGGACCGCCTCCGCACGTCCCCCGCGGGCCCCGTGTTCCAGGACGCGGAGGCCGCCGGCTTCGTCGAGGTCGCGCGCATCGGCGTCCCGACGAAGCGCCCGACGCGGTGAGCGCGGGCCACGCGCCCCCGTCCGCCGCGCCGGCCGTGCCGGTGCTCGAGGTCTTCTCGTCGTTCCAGGGCGAGGGGCCCCGCGTCGGCGAACGGCAGGTCTTCGTGCGCCTCGCCCGCTGCGACCTCCGCTGCGCCTTCTGCGACACGCCCGAGAGCTACCCCACGCCCGACCGCGCCCGCGTCCAGCGCGCGCCCGACGACGACGGCGACGACGCGCCCCCGAACCCCCTGCCCGTCGCCGACCTCGCCGCCGCCGTCGCGCGCCTCGACGCGCCGCGGGGCCTGCACCGCGCGGTCTCGGTCACCGGCGGCGAGCCGCTCCTTCACCCGAAGGCCGTGCGCGCGCTGGGCCTCGCGTGCCGCGCCCTCGGGCTGCGCGTCCACCTCGAGACCGGCGGCCACCGCCCCGGCCCCCTCGAGGAGGTCCTCGACGCGATCGACGAGGCCACCCCCGACCTCAAGCTGGCGAGCGCCTGCGGCTTCCCCACGCCGTGGGACGCGCACCGCGCCTCCTACCGCCTCCTCGAGGGCGCCCGCAAGGCGCTCTGCGTGAAGGCCGTCGTCGCCGCGACGACGACGCCCGCCGAGGTCGAGCGCGCCGCCGCGTTCTGCGCCGAGCACGTGCCGTCGGCGCCGCTCGTGCTCCAGCCGATGACCGCGAAGGACGGCGCGCCGCCGCCGCCGCCGCCCGCCGCGCTCCTGCCGCGTCTCCACACCGCCGCGCGCCGTCACCACCCCGACGTCCGCGTCATCCCGCAGGCCCACAAGCTGATGGGCGTGCGCTGACGCCGAGCGGCGCGCCATCTCCCGGGACGCGGGCCCGCTCTCGGGACCGCGAGGCCCGGTGGCCGTTTCCGCCCCGCCCGCGCGGGCCTACCCGCGCCCGACGACCGAGTCGGGGTGCTTCGCGAGCCAGCGGGCCTTGCGTCCCGAGCCCTCGACCGCGGGGCCGCGCGCACGGTCCCGACCGTCGCGCCATCGAGCGATCGCGCCGACGAGCACGACGAGCCCGAGCGCGATCGCGGCGCCCTCCGCGAGGCCCCGTGCGTACGGCTCGTCCGCCACGCCGGCGAGCCGGAGCCAGATCGGGTGCATCGCGGCGACCGCGAAGAGCAGCAGGACGGCACGTTCGCGGCCGGAGGGGCGGTTCATCGACGTCACGATCCGCCACGCCCGACGACCGAGTCGGGGTGCTTCGCGAGCCAGCGGGCCTTGCGTCCCGCGAGTTCGACTTCGTCGGCGCGTCGACGGCGGCGCGCGTCTCGCAGTCGAGCGAAGTTGCCGACCATGACGACGATCGTCATCGTCATCGTCGCGCCTTCCGCGATGCCTCGGACGTACGGGGAGGCGGCCAAGCGGCCAAACTGGAGCCAAAGGAATGCGGTCGCGAGGACGAAGAGCCCGACGACGTATCCCAGGCGGCGGAGCGCGGTGGTTCCCACCGGGGAAAGGTACCACCGTCGGGTCCTGGGGGATGCGCCGCCGGGCCGCCGGGGGACGAGTCGGGCCCGATGCCCGGGGGGCGCGTCGGGACCGTACGATCGTCGCCCCATGGCCACCGGACCGAAGAAGCCCAGCAAGCCCTACCGCCGCTCGCCGTCCGGCCAGCGGGGCGACCGCACCGGGCACAAGGGCCCGCGCAACAAGACGACGCGCGCCCCGAAGCGGGTCGAGCGCCTGGAGCGCGACCCGAAGGCCCGGCCGCCGCTGGTGGCGATCGTGGGGCGGCCGAACGTGGGCAAGTCCACGCTCCTGAACGCGCTCGCGCGGAGCCTCGTCGCGATCGTCGAGCCGACGCCGGGCGTCACGCGCGACCGCGTGGGCGTGCTGACGACGCTGGCGGACCGGACCGTCGAGGTGGTGGACACCGGCGGCATCGGGATCGTGGACGCGCAGGGCCTCGCGCCGCACGTCGAGCGGCAGGTCGAGACCGCCATCGGGATGGCCGACGTCGTGTTGTTCGTCGTGGACGCGAAGGAGGGCATCACCGCCCTCGACCACGAGGTCGCCAAGCGCCTGCGGATGGCGACGGACCGCGTGCTGCTGGTCGCGAACAAGGCCGAGAGCAACCGCGTGACGTGGAACCTGGGCGAGATGTCCGCGCTCGGCTACGGCGAGCCCCTGGCGATCTCGGCCAAGGAGGGCCTCGCGCTCGACAAGCTCGAGGCGCGGATCGCCGAGCGGCTGCCCGCGGGCCCGACCACGCCGTACAAGCTGCCGCCGCCCGAGGTGAAGGTCGCGATCGTCGGCCGCGTGAACGTCGGCAAGTCGTCGCTCGTGAACGCGCTGCTGCGCGAGGAGCGCATGATCGTCAGCGAGGTGCCGGGCACCACGCGCGACAGCGTGGACGTCCGGCTCGAGAAGGACGGCGAGGCCGTGGTCCTGATCGACACGGCGGGCATGCGGAAGGAGAAGGCGGTCCAGAACTCGCTCGAGTTCTACGCGCAGCGGCGCACCGAGCGCGCCATGCGCCGCGCCGACGTGACCGTCCTGGTGCTCGACGCGACGTCCGACGTCTCGCGGATCGACCGCGAGGTCGCGGGCTACGCCGTCGAGGAGCGCCATCCCCTCGTGATCGTCGCGAACAAGTGGGACCTCGCGCCCGAGGGCCTCGCGATCGAGACGTTCGTGGACTACATCAACAAGACGCTGAAGGGCGTGGACTACGCCCCGGTGCTCTTCGTCTCGGCGCTGAAGCGGCTGAACGTGTTCCGCGTGCTGCAGGTCGCGCGCGACCTGCACCGCCAGGCCCAGACCCGCGTCGCGACCGCCGACGTCAACAAGGCGGTCCGGGCCGCCTACGCGCTGCGCCGCCCCCGCGCGGTGTCGGGCAAGGTCGGCAAGATCTTCTACGGCACCCAGGTGGACGTCTCGCCGCCGAGCTTCGTCCTGTTCGTGGACGACCCGGCCATGTTCGAGGACGCGTACAAGCGGTTCGTCGAGAACCGGTTCCGCGAGATGCTGCCGTTCAAGGACGTGCCCCTGAAGATCAACTTCAAGGCCCGGCAGCGGTCGCCGTCGAAAAACCTCCTGGGCCCGAAGCCGGAGTGAGCCGCCGCGGGGTTCGTGGTACGGTCCCCCGGCGCCCCAACCCCAGGAGCCACGGACGGACCCCATGACGTCGATCACGCGCCGGGCCCTCGCCCTCGTCGCCCTCGGCCTCGCGTCGCTGCCCGCCGCGTGCGGCAAGGGCGATCCCGCCGGCAAGGGGGGCGGCGCGTCGGGCGCGGGCGGCGCGACGACGTTCGTCTACGCGCGCGGCAAGGAGTCGCCGACCCTCGACCCCGCCGAGGCGACCGACGGCGAGTCGGCCCTCGTGCTCGTGAACGTGTACGACACCCTCGTGCGGTTCAAGTACGGGTCGAGCGCGGTCGAGCCGGCGCTGGCCGTGGCGTGGGAGGCGGCGGCGGACCGTCTGTCCATGACGTTCACGCTGCGCGACGGCGTGCGCTTCCACGACGGGTCGCCGCTCGACGCGGCCGCCGTGGCGGTCAACTTCGAGCGGCAGCGCGACCTCAAGCACAAGTTCCACTTCACCGAGCCCGGGATGCCCCCGGAGCGGTACCCGTACTGGGGCGACATGTTCGGGTTCGTCGCCCGGACGACCGCCGTGGACGTCCGCACGGTCCGGTTCGAGTTCAGCGAGCCGATGCCGCCGTTCTTCCTCTCGCTGCTGGCGATGTTCACGAACTCCATCGTCTCGCCGAAGGCGCTCGAGCAGGGCGCGGCCTACGTGAAGCGCCATCCCGTGGGCACGGGGGCGTTCGTGTGGGGCGGCCGCGAGAACGAGGAGATCACGCTGACGGCCAACCCGTCGTGGTGGGGCGGCAAGCCCGCCATCGACCGCCTCGTCTTCGTCGTCGTCCCCGAGCTCAAGAACGCGTACGCGCGGCTCGAGTCGGGCCAGGTGGACGGGGTGGACAACCTCGCGTCGAAGGACGTGCCGCGCGCCAAGGCCAACCCGAAGGTGAAGGTGCACGAGGTCGCCACCGGCCTGTCGGTCTGCTACCTCGCCATGAACAACGACCGCAAGCCGTTCGACGACGTGCGCGTCCGGCAGGCGGTCGCCCTCGCGGTGGACAAGCCGCGGCTCGCCGCGATCGCCTACGAGGGCCTCGCGACGCCCATCGCGACGCTGGTGCCGCCGGGCGTCGAGGGGCACGCGGGGCTGCCGGACCGCGCGCGCGACGTCAAGGAGGCCCGCCGCCTGCTCGAGGAGGCGAAGGCCGTGGGCACGAAGGTGACGCTGCGCTACATGGGCAACCCGCGGCCGTACGCGCCGGACCCCGGGGCCATCGCCGCGCAGCTGCGCGACGACCTGCGCGACGCGGGCCTCGAGGTCGAGCTCCGCAAGGACGAGTGGGCCTCGCACCTCCAGGCGCTGCAGAACGGCGACCACGAGCTGGGCATCCTCGGCTGGACGCCCGACGTGCCGGACCCCGACAACTACCTCTACGTCCTCCTCGACAAGGAGGGCGCGGTGCCGCCGGCCAACAACGTGTCGTTCTACCGGTCCGAGAAGTTCCACGCGCTGGTGGCCGCCGCGCGGCGGTCGTACGACGCGGGCGAGCGCCGGCGCCTGTACGCCGACGCGCAGAAGGTCGCGTTCGACGACGCGCCCATGGTGCCGCTCGTCGCCATGCCGCGCGTCGCGGCCACGTCGGCCGCCGTGGAGGGCTTCGTGCTCGACCCGGTGTCGAGCCCGCGGTTCGCCTGGACCTCGAAGCCCGCGAAGGCCAAGTGACCCCGGCGCGGCGGCACGGCGGAGCGGCGACGCGCGGCCGGCGCCCCGGCACGCGAGGCCCGGCGTGAGCGTGGCCCTCGGCTACGTCGGCAAGCGGGCGCTCGTCGCGGTCCCGCTGCTGCTCGTCGTGTCGCTCGCGTGTTTCGCGCTCACCCCGCTGCTGCCCGACCCGAGCGTCGCGCGCCTCGGCCAGCACGCGACCAAGGAGAACGTCGCGGCGTTCCGCGCGCGCAAGGGCCTCGACGACCCGTTCCTCGTGCGCTGGGGCCGGTTCGTCCGCGACGCGGCGACGCTCGAGTTCGGCGAGGACATCGTCCGGGACGACGGCTCGACCGTCGGCGAGGGCATCCGGGCGCGGTTCCCGGCCACGTTCGAGCTGGCGCTCGCGGCGATGCTCATCGCCGTGGTGCTCGGGCTCGTGGCCGGCGCGCTCGGGGCCGTGTTCCCGCGGCGGCTGGCCGACGCCGTGGCGCAGGTGTTCGCGCTCGTCGGGGCGTCGGTGCCGGTGTTCTGGCTCGGGTTCATGGCGTCGCTGCTGTTCGCGGTGAAGCTCGAGTGGCTCCCGCACCCCGACTGGTCGCTCCGCGTGATCGCGCCGGACGCCGGGCCCGGCGACTACGCCACGCGGTTCCTGCTGCTGGAGTCGCTGGCGCGGTTCGACCTCGGGGCCGTCGGGCGCGCCCTGGCCCACCTCGCGCTGCCCGCCCTCGTCCTCTCGACGATCCCGCTGGCGGTCGTGACGCGGATGACGCGCGCGACGATGCTCGAGGAGCTCGGCCGCGACTACGTGCGGACCGCCCGCGCGAAGGGCGCGCCGGAGACCCGGGTTGTCACGCGCCACGCGCTGCGCAACGCCCTGATCCCCATCGTGACCGTCACGGGGCTCCAGACGGGCGCGCTGCTCGGCGGCGCGGTGCTGACGGAGACCGTGTTCGCGTGGCCCGGGCTCGGCCGGTACGTCGCCGAGGCCGTGCGGTCGGGCAACGGGCCCGTGGTGGTGGCGGGCGTGTTCACGTTCGCCGCGACGTTCGTCGTCGTGAACCTGCTGGTGGACGTCGCGTACGTCCTCGCGGACCCGCGGCTGCGGCGGGGGGCGCGATGAAGGCCGCCCGCGCCTGGCGGCGCCTGCGCCGCGACCCGTTGTTCTGGATCGGCGGCACGCTGGTGCTGCTCGTCCTGCTCATGGCCGCGCTGGCCGGGCCGCTCTCGTCCCACGCGCCGGACCGGCGGGTGACCCTCGAGGGCGAGCGGGCCCCCGTGGCCCCGAACGAGCGGTACCTGCTCGGGACCGACGAGAACGGGTACGACGTGTGGAGCCGGCTGCTGCACGGCGCGCGGGCGAGCCTCCTGACGGGCCTGTGCGCGGTGGGCCTCGCGTTGTTCGTCGGGGTCCCGCTCGGCGCGGTCGCGGGCTGGCGCGGCGGCCTCGCCGACGGGCTGCTCATGCGGGCGACCGACGTGATGCTGGCGTTCCCGAGCGTGCTCCTGGCCATCGCCATCGCGGCGGCGGCGGGGCGCGGCAGCGTGTGGACGCTGGTGCTCGCCGTGGGGGTCGTGCAGGTGCCGCTGTTCATGCGGCAGGTGCGGGCGTCGGTGATGGCGGCGCGGCACGAGGACTGGGTCACGGCGTGCCGCGCGACGGGGCTCTCGGCCACGCGGACGCTGATGCGGCACGTCCTGCCGAACTGCCTGGCGCCGATCCTCGTGCTCGCCACGCTCGGCGTGGGCAGCGCGATCCTCTCGGCGGCGGGCCTGTCGTGGCTGGGGCTCGGCCCGCCGGCCACGGAGCCCGAGTGGGGGCGCATGCTCGAGGAGGGCGCGAAGTACATGCGCGAGAAGGAGCAGTGGATCCTGGTGCCCCCGGGGCTCGCGATCGCGGCCACGGTGCTGGGGTTCAACCTCCTGGGCGACGCGCTGCGCGCCGCGCTCGACCCCCGCGTCACGCGGTAGGCAGGGGGCGGCCGGGCCGTAGGATCGGGGGCGGCCACGGTGACGGCGCGGTGACCCGCCCGCCGGACCGTCGCCGTCCGGAGGTCCGATGCGCACCGCCCTCGCCGTCCTCGCCCTGGTCGCCGCCGCGACGCTGCTGCCCGCCTGCCAGGGCGGGAAGGCCGATCGCACCGGCCAGACCTCCGCCGGCTTCTACGCGCCCAACTTCGAGATGTTGTGGGACGTCACGCGGAAGGAGATGGGCCGCGCGGGCTTCACCCCGGACCCGGACGCGTCGAGCCGCGAGGGCAAGGTGATGCAGTCGCGGTGGAACACGCAGCTGGCGCCGTTCTCGGGCCGCGGCTACCGCGAGCAGGCGACGGTGACGCTGGTCCCGATCCCGGACAAGCCCGACCGCTGGGCCGTCGAGGCCAACGTGATCCGGCAGGTGAACAAGACGATCAAGGAGCCCATGAACATCGCGAAGGCCGAGTGGTCCGAGGGCGACCGCGTGGGCGAGAAGGAGTCGCAGATCGTCTACGGGATCGAGTCGTTCTTCCTCGGCCACGACGTGAGCGACCGGTTCCGCTCGACCTACGGGATGCCCGCGGGCCGCACGCCGATCGAGGCGCCGAAGCCGGTGGAGCCGAAGTAGAGCAGCGCGACGTAGCGGTCGTCCGGGCCGCGCGTCACGAGGACGGCGCCGCGCGGCGCGCCGGGCCTCGGGTCGGGCCGCGGGGCCGGGGAGGGGGCGCCGATCCGGCGCCGCCAGGTCTCGGCGGGGTCCTCGACGCCGCGGGTGCGGACGTCGAGGTCGCCGCAGCCGGCGGCGTCGAACGCCGCGCGGATCGCGCGCGGGTCGGCCGGGAGGACCGCGTCCACCGGCAGCGCGCGGGCCCAGGGCGCCGGGCGCGGGCCGACGAACGCGGCGATGCGCGGGTGGACGGGCCTCGCGTCGGCGGACGGGGCCGCGTCGCCGAGGAGCCCGGCGACCACGACGGCGGGGTCCGGGAGGAGGAGGACGTCGCCGACGGCGGGGGCGCGCGGCGCGGGCCACGGGGCGCCGGCGCCCTCGATCGCGACGCCGGCGGGCAGGAGCAGCGCGCGGCGCGGCGGGCCGCCCGCGAGGGCGCCGAAGCCGCGGCGGCACTCCTTCATCTCGCCGTCGAGGGAGACCCACTCGAGGGCGGCGGCGGGGTCGGGCGGCGTGGCGGGGGGCAGCTTGACGAGGAGGGCGCGGTAGCGGGCGGCGAGGGCGGGCCAGGTGTCGGCGGGGGGGTCGAAGCGGTCGGGGTCGCGGGTGCGGCGGCCGGCGGGGCGGCGGTCGGGGTCGAGGTAGGCGGCGTCGGCGGGGGGCGGGGCGGCGAGGGCGTCGCCTGCGACGACGGTGCCGCGGGCGGCGACGCCGGCGGCGGCGACGTTGTGGCGGAGGCACGCCGCGCGGGCGGGGTCGCGTTCGACGGCGACGACGCGGCGGCCCGCGTGGGCGAGGGCGAGGGTGTCGAGGCCGATGCCGGCGCCGAGGTCGGCGACGGTCGCGAACGGCGCGAACCGGCGGGCGCGGTCGTCGGCGACGGCGGCGGGGGAGGCCATCTCGAGGGCCTCGCGGGTGAAGAGGAGCCGGTCCGCCAGGGGCGTCTTGGCGGCGGCGCGGACGCGGAGGTCGTCCTGCGCGAGCGCCTCGCGGCTCTCCGTCGGCGTGAACCCCCTCCGTTCGAGGGCGCTCCGTCGCGCGAGGGGCTCCTCGCCCCGCGTCTCGCGCGCGGCGTCGAGGGCGTCCCGTCCTCTGTCCGTCGCGAGGAACATCCCGAAGAGCCTATCCCCGCCCCCGGTGGAACAAAGGGCTACGCCCCCGTTGTCTCGCTGTCGACGCCGAGACAGCGGGCTACGACCCCGGTGTCTCGCTGTCGACGCCGAGACAGTGGGCTACGACCCCGTTGTCTCGCTGTCGACGCCTGCTCCCGCGGGCCTGCAGGCGCTGGGATCTCGTGTTTCAGAGTTGGAGGGCGTAACGGGCAGGTCCGGGCACTCGGGCAGGCCACCGGGGCCACTCGGGCGCCTGCAGAACAGCCCGCGCGAAGACACGCGCTGGGATCTCGTGTTCCAGGTATGGAGGGCGTAACGGGCAGGTCCGGGCACTCGGGCAGGCCACCGAGGCCACCCGGGCGCCTGCAGAACCGCCCGCGCAACAACCTCCCGCGCAGGAGACTCCTACGTGCTCCGCCGTTTGGCCGCTACGCCGTAGCGGCCAAGCGCCGGAGCACGTAGGCGAGAATCCCGCCGTGCCGGAAGTACTCCGCCTCGACGGGGGTGTCGATCCGGCAGCGGGCCCGGAACTCGCGGACGGTGCCGTCCTCGGCCGTCGCGACCACCGTCAGCGTGGACCGCGGCGTCACCTTGCCCTCGATGCCGCGGATCTCGAACGTCTCGCGGCCGGTGAGCCCGAGCGTCGTCCGCGACTGGCCCGCCTCGAACTCGAGCGGCAGGACGCCCATCCCCACCAGGTTGCTCCGGTGGATGCGCTCGAACGACTCCGCGATCACCGCGCGGACGCCCAGCAGCAGCGTGCCCTTCGCCGCCCAGTCGCGCGACGAACCGGTGCCGTACTCCTTGCCCGCCAGCACGATCAGCGGCGTCTTCGCCGCCTGGTACCTCGCCGCCGCGTCGAAGATCGACAGCGTCTCGCCCGTCGGCAGGTGGACGGTCACGCCGCCCTCGGTGCCCGGGGCCAGCAGGTTGCGCAGGCGGATGTTGGCGAACGTGCCGCGCGTCATCACGCGGTCGTTGCCGCGGCGCGCGCCGAACGAGTTGAAGTCGGCCTTCGTGACGCCGCGCGCCTCGAGCCACGCGCCCGCCGGGCCCTTGCTCGGGATGTCGCCGGCCGGGCTGATGTGGTCGGTCGTCACGGAGTCGCCGAGCACCGCGAGGCAGCGCGCCCCGCGGATCGGGGCCACGGCGCCGGGCTCCTTCGCGAGCCCCTGGAAGAACGGCGGCTCCTGGATGTACGTGCTCGCCGCGTCCCACGGGTACGTCTCGCCCGTCGGGCTCTCGAGCGCGTTCCACGCCGGGCTGCCGTCGAACACGTTCGCGTACCGCGACGCGAAGAGCCCCGCGCTCACCGCCGCCGTCGCCGCGTCGATCTCGGCGCGGGTCGGCCACACGTCCTTCAGGTAGACCGGCTTGCCGTCCGTGCCCGTCCCGAGCGGCTCCTTCGCGAGGTCGCGGTCCACCGTGCCGGCGATCGCGTACGCGACCACGAGCGGCGGGCTCGCGAGGTAGTTCGCCTTCACGTCCGGGTGGACGCGACCCTCGAAGTTGCGGTTGCCCGACAGGACGGCCGCCGCCACGATGCCGCTCGACCGCACCGCCTTGCCGACCGCGTCGGGCAGCGGGCCCGAGTTGCCGATGCAGGTCGTGCAGCCGTACCCGACGGTCTGGAAGCCCAGCGCGTCGAGGTGCGGCGCGAGCCCGGCCTTCTCGAGGTAGTCCGTCACGACGCGCGAGCCCGGGGCGAGGCTCGTCTTGACCCACGGGGCCGTCTTGAGGCCCTTCTCGACGGCCTTCTTCGCGAGCAGGCCCGCGGCGATCAGCACCGCCGGGTTGCTCGTGTTCGTGCACGACGTGATCGCCGCGATCACCACCGCGCCGTGCCCGACCTCGACGCCCGCGTCCGTCGCGGTCGCCGCCACGGCCGTCGCCTGCGGGGTGCTCGGCATCCGCGCGGTCTTCGCGGCCGCGTCCGCCGTCAGGCCGAACCCGCGGTCCGCGAGCGGCACCGGCAGCAGCCGGCGGAACTCGTCCTTCACCTTCACGAGCGGCACGCGGTCCTGCGGGCGCTTCGGGCCCGCGAGGCACGGCTCGATCCGCGACAGGTCCACCTCGACGGTGTCCGTGAACCGCGGCTCCGGCGACGCCGCCGTCCGGAACAGCCCCTGCTCCTTCGTGTACCGCTCGACGAGGTCCACCTGCTTCGCGTCGCGCCCCGTCAGCCGCAGGTACTCGAGCGTCTTTCCGTCCACCGGGAAGAACCCGATCGTCGCGCCGTACTCCGGCGCCATGTTCGCCACCGTCGCCCGGTCCGCGAGCGACAGCGCGTCGAGGCCCGGCCCGTAGAACTCCACGAACTGGTCCACCACGCCCTTCTTGCGCAGGACCTGCGTCACCGTCAGCACGAGGTCGGTCGCCGTCACGCCCTCGGGCAGCGCGCCCACGAGCCGGCAGCCCACCACGCGCGGCGTCAGCATGTAGATCGGCTGGCCGAGCATCACCGCCTCGGCCTCGATGCCGCCCACGCCCCAGCCCACGACGCCGAGGCCGTTGATCATCGTCGTGTGCGAGTCGGTGCCCACCACGCTGTCCGGGAACGCCATCCGCTTCCCGCCGACGTCGCGCGTCGCGACCACCGGCGCCAGGTACTCGAGGTTCACCTGGTGCACGATGCCCGTCGCGGGCGGCACCGCGCGGAACTGGCGGAACGCCCGCTGGCCCCACTTCAGGAACCGGTACCGCTCGACGTTCCGCGCGAACTCGATCTCCACGTTCTTCGCCAGCGCCCCCGCCGTGCCGAACGCGTCCACCTGCACGCTGTGGTCGATCACGAGGTCCACGGGCACCAGCGGGTTGATCTTCCGCGGGTCGCCGCCGAGGCGCTTCATCGCGTCGCGCATCGCCGCGAGGTCCACCACGCACGGCACGCCCGTGAAGTCCTGCAGCACCACGCGCGCCGGCGTGAACGGCACCTCCGCCGTCGCGGGCGCCTTCGCGTCCCAAGCGGCCAGCGCGAGCACGTCCTGCTCCGTCACCGTGAACCCGTCCACCTGCCGCAGCAGCGCCTCGAGCACCACGCGCAGCGAGTACGGCAGGCGGTCCACGCCCGCGACGCCGCGGCGCGAGAGCGCGTCGAGCCGGACGACGTCCACCGGGCCGAGGGCGGTCGAGAGCGAGGCGTGGGCGCCGAACGGGTCGCGGGACGGGGCGGTCATGGGGGCGAGGCTCCTGGGGGGCGATCTCGCGACGAGGGTACGGGCCCC
>JAEUHO010000316.1 GCA_016795345.1 Planctomycetia bacterium
TCCTGCTGGAGCTTGGCGGCGAGGACGGCGGCCTCCTGGTCCTTGCCGTCCTGCTGGGTCGCGTCCCAGTCCATCAGCAGCGCGTCGATGCGGAACCACCGCTCCTCGCGCTCGCGGCCGAGCGCGGGCGTGCCCCCGCCGTCGGGGCCCGTGGCCGCCGCGCGGTCGGGCTCGGTGGACGTGCCGTCCGCCGCGCGGCCGCCCTTGGGGGAGGTCTTGCACCCCGCGAGGGCGGCGGCGAGCACGAGGAGCGCGAGGCGGCGGCGGAGGATCATGAGGGGGTCGTGCTCCCTTGGACGGCGTCCCGGGGGGTGGCCTTCCCGGCGGCGACGATCGACGGTTCGACGAGCCCGGCCAACATCGCGCGCAGGTCGGCGGGGAGGCGGGTGGGCCGGCCCTGGCGGTCCGTCGCCGCGAGCGTCGTGTGGCCGGTCGCGCAGCGGACGCCGTCGGCGGGCCGGTCCACCTCGTACTCGAACACGAGGCGCACGCCCGTCGCGTTCGACAGGCGGGTCCGCACGCGGAGCACGTCGTCGTAGCCCGCGGACCGCAGGAAGCGCACGCCCGCGTCGGCGACCACGAGCAGCGTGCCGGCCTCCTCGACCTCGCGATAGGCCCGGCCGAGGGAGCGGAGGTACTCGGTGCGACCGGTCTCGAAGTACACGAGGTAGTGGGCGTGGTAGACGACGCCCATGCGGTCCACCTCGCCATAGCGCACCCGGACGGTGTTCTCGTGGATCACGGGGGAAGGATATCGGCGCTCCGGCGTCCCCCCACCCGTATCCTGGGGGGGGATGGACGTGGTCGCGCCGCCCCCCCCGCCTCGCCTCGGGCCCCCGCCGAACGCCTTCCTGGTCGGGATCGTCGGCCTGCTCCTCCCCGGGCTCGGCCACGTCCTCGCGGGCCGACCGGGGAAGGGGTTCTTCTACTTCGCCGTCGTCGGCCTCGCGTTCACCACCGGCCTCTGGATGACCGGTCTCGTGGCCGTGAACCCGGACCGGGACGCGTTGTGGTTCGCCGGGCAGGCGCTCGCCGGGCTGCCGACCCTGGGGGTCTGGCAGGCGACGAAGGACCTCGTGCCGACCGAGCGGCTGGCCACGTTCGACCTCGGCATGCTCTACACGGGGGTCGCGGGGCTGCTGAACGTCGTCGCCATCGCCGACGCCCTCGGCATCGTCGAGGATCGCGTCGCCGAGGCCGACATGCGCCGACGCTCCGCGGCGGTCGAGGCCCACCTGGCCGCGGAGGCCCGGGCGCTCGCCGCCCTCGACGCGCCGCCGGCGGGCTCGCTCCCGCACGACGGGCTCCCGGTGGCGGGGCCCCCGACCGAGGCCGCGCCGGCGACGGTCCCGTCCACCGACGGAGGGCCGGCGTCGTGAGGCTGATCGACCTCGTGGGCCTGCTGCCGCTGGCCCTCCTCATCACGTTGGCGGTCGGCGGCGTCGGTCGCCACGAGCCGCACGAGATCGTGCGCACGTCGCTCTCGCGGCTCGGCACCCTCGTCGTCGTCGTGGGGTGTGTCGCGGGCGTCGCGCGCCTCCTGATCGCGCTCTTCGTCTGATCGGCCGCGCGTCGGCCGCCCCCAGGCAGCCCGTCGGCGAACCCAGGGCGCGTGGCCGCCGAGGCCCCGCGCCGGGGTTCAGTCCACGCGACGCACGCCGACGCCGGGCACCCACGTCGCGCGCGCCGAGAGCTCGAGCGAGGTGATCGCGGCGGCGACCTCGTCGGGGGAGAGCCCCGTGAGGCGCACGAGCGCGTCGGGGTCGAGGACCTCGTCGCCGTCGAGCGCGTTCCACACGACGAGGTCGGGCCCCGCCTCCGGCGGCGGCCGCGACCGCGCGCCGGCCCCGCGGCCACGGGGCCCCGCGCGTGACCCGCCGCCCCCGAGCACGCGGAGCACGTCGTCGACGCCTTCGCAGAGCGTCGCGCCCTCGCGCAGCAACAGGTGGCAGCCGGCGTGCGACTCGCGATCGACGGGCCCCGGCACCGCCAGCACGTCGCGCCCCTCCTGCAGGGCGCTGCGGGCCGTGTTGAGGGCGCCGCTCGTGATCCCCGCCTCGACCACGACCGTCGCGCGCGTGAGCGTGGCCACGATGCGGTTGCGCCGGGGGAAGTGCCCCGGCAGCGGGGACGTGCCCGGCGGGTGCTCCGACACGACCGCGCCCTCGCGCGCGATCTCCGCGACGAGCCCCGTGTGCTCCGGCGGGTACACGACGTCCACGCCGCTGCCGAGCACCGCCACCGTGGGCCCGCCGCCCGCCAGGGAGCCGGCGTGCGCGGCCGCGTCGATGCCCCGCGCGAGCCCGCTCACGACCACCACCCCGGCCCGCGCGAGCCCCTCCCCCATCCGGTGCGCGACACGCGCGCCGTACACGCTCGCGCCGCGGGTCCCGACGACGGCGACCGCCGGCCGCTCGACGCCGGGCAGCGTGCCGCGCACCCACAACGCGGGCGGCGGGTCCGCCGCGGCCAGCACGGCCGGCGGGTACCCGGGATCCACCGGCGTCACGACGCGGCACCCGACGGCCTCCGCGTCGCGTTCGATCGCCGCGGGGTCCGCCGACGCGAGGCCGCGCACGAGCGCCTCGACGCGCACCCGCCCGACCCCCGCGACGGCCGCCAGCTGGGCCCGCGAGGCCCGCATCACGCCCTCGATGCCGTTCAGGGCGCGGACGAGCGCGCCGCTCGTCCGCGGGCCCACGCCCAGGACGGACGCGAGCGCGAGCCAGGCCCGGCGTTGGTGCGAGAGGTCCACGCAGAGACGTCGCGCGAGCCCCCCCGCCGGTCACGCGCAATCCGCCGGGCCTCGCGGTCCCGAGGGTCGCGTCCGCCCCGCCGAGCGGGTCGTCGGCGGACGGACGCCGACCCAGGGCCCGTCCGCGCCCGGGAGGGCGCCGCTTCCGAGCGGGGTTCGCGGCTCGCCGCGCCCCCGATCGAGGGCTGTGAAGAACTCGCCTTCGCTCGGCTTTCGGGGCCCGCCCCCCCCGAAGACCCGCTCGGCGTGCGGGCCCTGCGGACCCGCGCTTCGCGGCCGCTCAGCCTCGGTACGGCGCGACGAGGGCCGGGAACGCGTCGATGGCGGTGCGGTCGCCGCCGACGATCGTCGCCAGCCGCTGGGGCCACCGCAGCGCGGCCTCCGCGAGGAACGCGTGCGCCACGAGCCGCTTGCGCGGGTCGTGCGGCGCGTGCGCGAGGAACCTCGCGCCGGCGACGACGTCGGCGGTCATGTCGGCGAGCGCGCGGGCGCGCAGCTGCACGAGCGCCTTGTCGGCGGCGCGCGCCGCGAGCGACGCGCACGCCTCGCGCGTGGCGGCGATGCCCGCGTCCAGCCGGGCCCGCGCCTCGGCGTCGGCGGGGTCCGAGCCGACGTCGCGGGTCACCTCCGCGACGACGTCGTCGAGGCTCCCGCCGACGAGCAGGCCCACGATCCCGCCGACCTGGATCTCGCTGGTGCCCTCGTAGAGGTTCGTGACGCGCACGTCGCGGAACAGCCGCTCGACGCCGTACTCGCGGCAGTACCCGTAGCCGCCGTGGAGCTGCAGCGCGCGGTAGCACGCCTCGTTGGCCCACTCGGTGGCCGCGTACTTCGTCAGCGGGGTGAGCACGTCCTCGACCTCGACGAGGCGGCGGTGCTCGTCGCGCCACGCCGCGGCCCGCGCGTCGTCGGGGTGCTTGTCGAGCATGCGCGTGAGGCCGCGGAGGCGGTCCACGACCTCGGCGGCGGCGTAGACGAGGTTGCGCCCGGCCTGGATCCGCAGCTCCATCTCGAGGACCTGCTGGCGGACCGGCGCGAAGTCGCCGATGGCGCGGCCGAACTGCCGCCGCTCGTGGACGTAGCGGACGGTGGCCACGAGGGCCGCCTGCGAGATGCCGACCGCCTGGGCCGCGACCTCGAGGCGCGCGCCGTGGATGAGCGACATCACGTACGTCGTGAGCCCGCGGCGGCGCTCGCCGACCAGCCAGCCCTCCGCGCCGTCGAGGTTGACGAGGGCCGTGGGGCTCCCGTGCATCCCGAGCTTCTCCTCGAGCTTGCTCACGACGACCTGCGGCGAGCGCGGCACCGCGAACAACGACAGCCCGCGCGCGTCGTTCGTGCCGTCCTCGCTGCGGGCGAGCACCAGCAGGAGGTCGCCGCCGCCGTTCGTCGAGAACACCTTCGTGCCGTGCAGGCGCCACAGGCCCTTCGCCTCGTCCACCGGGACGGCGCGGGTCCGCACGCTGCCGAGCGCCGAGCCGGCGTCCGGCTCCGAGAGCGACATGCAGCACGTCGTCTCGCCCGACGCGATGCCCGGCACGAAGCGGGCCTTCAACGCCTCGTCGCCGAAGTTCTGCAGCGTCTCGCCGCACCCCTGCAGCGCGTAGAGGTTCATCAACGACGCGCACGCGCGCGACACGAGCTCGACGCTGGCCGTGTAGAGCGTCACCGGCAGGTTCTGGCCGCCGAAGCGCCGCTCGATGCAGAAACCGAGCAGGCCCGCCTCGCCGAGCGCCTTCCACTGCCGCTGCGTCGGCTCGGCCCAGTGCACGCGGCCGTCCACGAGGCGCGCGCCCTGGCGGTCCACCTCGGCCGCGTCCGGCGCGATCGTGTCGCCCGCGAGGTCGCCCACCATCTCGAGCACGGCGGCGTGCAGCTCGCGCGCCTCCGCGAGATCCGCGGGCCCGCCCTCGTCGCCGGTGCGGAACTCGTCCTCCAGGAACGGCACGACGCCGGCCCAGTCGGCCCGGTCCATGTGGAGCTGGAGGTCGGGGTTGTCGCGGAAGTAGTTCGCCACGGTGCGCACTCCGGGGGCGCGGGCGCCGGGCCCCACCGCGCAGGGTCGCGCCGCTCCGGAAAGGCCGAAGCGAAAAGAACCGCGCCCCCGCTGGGCGGGGGCGCGGGTTGTCCGGGGGGGGGACCGGACAGGCTCCCGGAACACCCGGGAACCAATCGTTTTGCCGCAGGGGCCGGGGGGGATGCCTCCCGCGACAGGAACGTATCGGCATATGCCTAGCGTGACATAACAAGATTTCAGCCTCTGTCTCTGCCACCCCCGCGAGCGCCGGGAGCGGGCCACCCGCACCCGGCGGCGACGGCCGCACGGGCCCGCGGGCCCC
>JAEUHO010000361.1 GCA_016795345.1 Planctomycetia bacterium
AACTGGCGCACCATCGTCGCTGCTGTCGTGGCGATCGCGCTCGCGGCAATCGCCACGCCACTCGGTGCGATCGGCATGGCCGCCGTAGGGCAAGGCGCACAATGTGCCATGAGTTGTTGGTTGCATGGCGGGTCGTTCCTCGAAGGCCTTGGCGAAGGGCTACTCGGTGCAGGAGTGGGAGCGTTGAGTGGCGGGATAGGCGGTGCGTACGGGAGCATGAAGGGCTTGGCCGACGTTCCAGCATGGCTCACGACCGCGGCCGCCCAAGGCACGGTCGAAGGTGCCTATGCAGCGAGCAGGGGTGGCAACTTCCTCTCTTCCTTCCTTGCAGGGACATTCGGCGCCGCGACGTCTCCGGCCGTCGGTCGCCTCCCGGCGGAGGGAACGCTGGAGATCGTCGGAAAGACCGCTCTCGCCCTAGGTAGCGGTGGGGTCGGCTCGCTGATTGGCGGAGGGAAGTTCGAGGACGGTGTCGCGAATGGGATCGTACTGCGAATTGTGGCCCCGGGCTTGGCGGCGGAAGCCCGGAAGTTGACGGCCAAGGAGTCCTTGGCACTGACTAGGGTACGAGAGGAGTCAGGCAGGCCGGCAGGAGGTCCGGATGCGCTCAAGGCGCGAGTCATGGAGGGGACGCTAACGCTCTGGCAGGACTCGAAGACAGCAGTGACGCTCGGCGAAACTGTCTACTACGCGTATGGGAAGACGATGGGCGAGCTGCACGCTCGGCACGAGTTCTGGCACATATGGCAGGATCTTGAAGGCAGAGCCGTCGCCCTTGACTCACTATGGAGTCAACTCACCATGGAGAATCCCTACGACTATGGTTCTCTTCGGGAGCTAAACATTTCGCCCGCGGACATGAATGTGGAAGCGCAGGCGGACTGGCTGCGTGACTTCGGTCCGTGGTGGCGCAAGTAGGTCTGGGAATCAGCGCATTGAGGACGACTACGACCCACCGAGAACACAACGACGCGGCGAGCCGAAGCACCTCGCCGCCCCAAAGAAGAGGCCGTTCGTAGACCTGCGCGCCCGTTCGACGGGATCGTCGGCACCATTGCGGCGGAGTCAAGTCGCGAGGGCGTGTAGCGCGTGGGATGGGAGCGTCCGTGCGCCACGGCGGGCGCCACACCCGCATGTGCCCGACCGCGCCTCCTTCCCCCGGGCAAACGACCGGGGATCCCATCCCCCCGCGCTCCGGGCGCCGCGATCGCTCTCAGGTCACGCGGCCGCTACCTCGCCTGGGCGTGCGCCTTCTGGCAGGCGCGCGGCATGAGGGTCGCGGGGTCGAGGCTCGGGTCCTTGCCGAGGCGCTCGAGGACGTCCTTCAGGTAGGCCTCGGCGTCGATCCCGCGTGCCTTGCACGTCGTGACGAGGCTCATCAGCGCCGCGGCCCGCCGGCCGCTGTCATCCGTGCAGCGATCGCCCAGCACATCGACGCGCGGAAGAACGACCAGCGGTTCCGGAAGACGCTCCAAGAGCGGATCGGCCGGACTCAGCGCCTCCTGCGCGACTAGGCTCCAGACTTGTCCGGGTAGGGCCGCAAGGACTGTACGGTCGACGAATGAGCGTCAGCCCTCCTGAGAGCCCTCCTGACCTGTCGAGCCGGGCGTAAGTCCTTGCCTGGAAAGGCCGTTGGCACGACGGGGCCCGCGTTTTGAAATCCGGTGCCCTTCGGGATGCACCACCACTACCAGTTTCGCGGGACCCGGCGGGGCGAAGTTGGGCGCTCCGGTCAGACCGGTTCGGCACGCGGGTGGCTCGGGCTCCCCGCGTAGGTTCGCTCCATCGCTCATTCCCAGTCTCCCGCTACCCTCGAGTTTCGTTGCCCCTTCCGCCCGCCACCCCCCGCCGCTGCTCCTCGGCCGCTGCGGTCCTCGCGATCGTGCTCGCCGTCCTGGCCGTGCGCGCCGCGTGGCGGGACGTCGGGTCGAAGGGGCGGGCCCGGGAGGTCGCCGCCGTCGAACGGCTCGCGGGCGTCGTGCGGCAGTTGCCCGCGGAAGGCGAGCTCGCGTTCGTGGATCTCGGCGGGGACGTCGACTTCCAGGGACGGGCCCGCATCGATCTGCGGCTCGCCCTCGCACCAAGGGTGATGGCGGATCTCGGGAACCCCGCCAAGGCGTCGCGACCCGAGGAGCGGATGCCGGACACGCGCGGCGATCGGGGCGGCCGCGAGGATGCGGCCGAACTGACGCTCGTCAGCTGGATCGACGACCCCGCCACCGTCGAGGCCCGCGCCGCCGCCCGCGGCCTCGCCATCGAACGACGCCTCGACGAGGGCTACCTCGTCCTGCGACGCCTCCCCCGATGAACGGCCCCGTCGTCGCGCCCCTCGCCCTCGCCGCACCGCCGCTCGCCGCCGCGCTCGGGTTGGCGGCGCCGCTCCTGGCCGCGCTCGCGCTCGTGCGCGCGCTCGCGCCCACGACCCGCGATCGCGCGACGCTCGTGCTGCGCGCGGCCACCGTTGCCCTCGCGACGACCGGGATCGCGTCGCTGCTCGCCGTCGCGAAGGGCGTCACGGGCACGCCGCTCGCGGCCGGCGCGCTCGAGGCGGTCGTCGTCGTCGCGTCGCTGGCCGTGCTCGCGATCGGCACGCGCCCCCTCCGCCCCCGCACGGGCCTCGCGTCCCCCGCCCCCGACCTCCCCCCGCCCGCCCCGATGCCGCCGATGGGCGCGCCGCTCGCCGCGCCGCCGCGTGCGGGACGCGCCACCGTCGTCGCGCGCGTGGCGCTCGCCGTCGGCGTGATCGCCGCGCTCGTCGCCGTCGTCGCGCGCGCACGCAAGCTCCCCGACGGCGACTGGGACGCCATCTGCTTCTGGACGTTCCGCGCCCGCCTCCTCGCCGCCGCGCCCGCCGACCCCGCCGCGATCTTCACCCACCACCTCCCCGACACGCACCCCGACTACCCGCTCCTCCTCCCCGGCGCCATCGCCTGGATCGAAGCCCACACCGGCGTCACCCGACACACCGGCCTCGCCCTCGGCCTCCTCTTCCACGCCGCCCTCGTCGCCGCCGTCGGCGGCACCGTCGCCGCACTCCGCCGCGCCCCCGCCGCCGCGATCGCCGCCCTCGCCGTCCTCACGCTGCCGCGCTTCCTCCGCCTCGCGCCATCCTGGACCGCCGACCTCCCCGTCGCCGCGATGTTCGCCACCGCCGTCGGCTGGCTCGCCCTCGCCTCCGAAACCGCATCCCCCTCCCGCGACCGCGAGGCCCGCCGCCTCGCAGGCCTCGCCCTCGGCCTCGCCCTCTGGACCAAGAACGAAGGCTGCGCGCAGTTCGTCGCCGGCGCCCTCACCGTCGTCGTGCTCCGCTCCCCGACGCTCTCCCGCGCGCGTTCGCTCCTCGCGCTCGTCGTCGGCGCCGCGCCGTTCCTCGTCGCGTACGCCGTGCAACACGCCCTCTGGGCCCCCCCGAACGACCTCGTCGCCGGCCAGGGCCCGTCCACACTCGCGCGCCTCACCGACCCCGCCCGCTGGACGCTCCTCCTCCGCGAGATGGCCTCGCACCTCGTCTCGACGAAGTCCTGGGGCTTCGCGTTCCCCGTGGCCCTCCTCGCGCTCGCGGCCGCGTCGATCGGCCCGCTCGCGCGCCGCATGCCGTTCCTCCCGCCCGCGGGCGACGGCGCGACCGGGGCCGCGCCACGGGTCGCCCACCGCCCCGTCACGCTCTGCGTCGTGCTCGTGCTCGCGGCCTACGCGACCGTCTACGCGATCACGCCGCAACCGCTCGCGTGGCACCTCGACACGTCGTGCGAGCGGATCCTCGCCCACGTCGTGCCGTCGGTCTTGCTGGCGGTCGTGCTGCGCCTGTCGCCGCCACGTCACTGCGCCTCGTAGCCGATGCTCCCACGGGTCCCGCGGTTGCGACTGTCGTCTGTTATCGGCGCACGTTGGCGGTTGGGCGATCCGCTCTGCGTGTGAAGTGTGAAACCGAAATGGGGACACTGAAATGAAGCGAATCTGGCCGATCCTCCCGATCCTCATCCTGTTGGCCCTCGTGGCCTACCTATGGAGGGAGGTCGCGGACCTCCGGAGTCAACTCACGAGCGCAACCAAGGACTGGCCGATCCTGTCGAAGCAGAACCGCATCGAGATCGCTCGAGCTCTGTACGGCAAGGAGGACATGGCGGATCTGGTGACGGGCTACGGGCAGGTCATGGACATGTTCCGAGCACTGCCGGCGACGCTTCCGATTCCCAAGCCCGCAAACACAGAGTCCATCTCCAGCGCGATCACCGCCCTGGATGCAAAGGCGACCGAGATCAAGCGGATCACCGACTACTGCTACGACACATTGACGATGAATGAGCATGTGCTCAGGCAGTTCGCTGCAAACTGCAAGTTCCACACGATCGGCGACTTCAAGATCTTCACAATCCCGAACATTCGGACCTGGGACATCCGGGCCGCCGGTGGGGTCTATGTCCTGCAAGGCTGGCCGGATGAGTGGCACAAGGCCGAAGCGCTGCGGCAGAGCGGCAACGAGGGACGCTCCAAGAGTCCGGGGCCTGGTACTCAACCCGAGCCGCGAGAGCGTCTGAGGAAGGGCGAGTAGGCGGCACTTTCTGCGGGCCGTCCCTTCGCAATCTCGGGGGCGCTGAACAGGCGCGAGGCGGGCTTTCCGCCTCGCGCCGCCACGTCACTGCGCCTCGTAGCCGAGCACGCCGAGCAGCAGGAACACCCACACGGCCCACCAGAGCCCGAACGCAACGCGAGGCCCGGTCGCCTTCGTCCGCCACGCCCACGCGAACAACGCCGGCCCGAGCACCGTCAGCGCGACGACCACCGGCGTCACCGCGGGCTTCCAGATCCAGGAGTCCTGCCGCCGCAGCACCCGCGCCCACGGCCCGAACAACGGCGCGAGCATCGCCTGCGGCGCCAGCCACGCCGTGTGCGCGATGCCCATCGGGATCGCGTACGCGACCACCGCCAGCGGCCAGCCCCACAACCTCCACGGGCGATCGACCGCGTCGCCGAACCGCGGCACGTCCGGGTCGTGCGCCCCCGTCTCGGGCACCTGCGGCGCAGCGGGCCTCGGGTCGGGGGAGGTCATCCGCTCACTCTACGCCCGCGGCTCGAGGTCGATCACGATCGGCGGCTGCACGGGCCGGTAGCGCGCGTCGCACGTCGAGGCGTTGACGAACCGCGTCCCGTGGGCCTCCGTGATCCCGTACCCCTCGTGGATGTGACCGAACACGTGCACGCGAGGCCCGGTGCGACGCACGGCCTCGAGCAGGTCCTCGCAGCCGACGTCCGGCCCGCGCAGCACGCGGTCGCCGTGGCCGGCGGGCGGCCCGTGCGTCACGAGGACGTCGAGCCCCGCGGGGATGAGGTCCCACTTCGCGCGGAGCGCGGGCCCGCGCTCGAGGTTGAACGCCCAGCTGTTGAACCAGGGCTGCCACGGCGAGCCCCAGAACCGCAGCCCGCCGAGGTTCGCGGCCTCGTCCTGGAGATAGGTGAGGCCGTGCATGAGGGCGCGGGCCGCGTCCGGCGTCAGCTCGAACGCGAAGTCGTGATTGCCGGCGACGACGACCTTGTGGGGGTGGGGGAGGCTGCGGAGCCAGTCGGCCTCCCGCTCGATGGTCTCGAGGGTGCCCCGGTACGTGAGGTCGCCCGCGTGCACGAGCACGTCCCCGTCGGGCACCTCGACCCGCCGTCCCTGCTCATGGGTGTCGCTGACGCAGACGAGGCGCATGCAAGGAGGGTATGCGAGGCGCCCGACCGTGCCTCGGGCCGCCGCGAGCCCGGCACGGTCCGGGCAGCATCACGGGCTATCGGCCCCAGAGCGCCGAGATCGGCTGGACCGTGATGCGATCGCCGAAGGGGTAGGTCTGCTCGCCCTGGTAGAGCACGACGCCTTGGACGAAGCGATCGCGCGCCCGTCCCCGGATGAGCTCGAGCGCGCGGACGTCCTGTCCGTTGACGACCGCGGACGCCTTGACCTCGACGGCGACGACTCGACCGTCACTGGCCTCGAGCACGAAGTCGATCTCCGTGCCGCTCCGATCGCGGAAGTGTTGAAGCGTGACGCGGGGCGACGACCACGTCGCCTGTCTCGCGAGCTCCCCGGCGACGAACGACTCGAGGAGCGGCCCGAGTGCGGGGTGTGAACCCATCGCCAGGCTGGCGGCGTCCGCGCCCACGAGGTGGGCCGCGATCCCGCTGTCCACCATGTGCGCCTTGGCGTGCTTCGCCACCTTGGACGTCAGATTCGTCGACCACGCCGGCACGCGATGCCAGAGGTGCAGCGCCTCCAGCAGTGCGAGGTGATTCTCGAGCGTCCCTCGGTTGAGGCCGAGATCGCGGGCGAAGTCGGTGACGACGAGTCCTTGCGCGGTGCGCGCCGCCAGCATCCGGGCGAGTCGGAGCAACTCGACGGGTCGGTGCACGCGAGTGATCTCGAGGGCGTCGCGCTGGGTCACCGTCTCCACGTAGGAGTTGACCCAGCGGCCTCGCGCTCGGGCCGAGGCGGCGCGGATCTCGGGGTACCCGCCTCGGCACACCGCTGCGGCGATCGCTGCACGCGAGGCTGGCGCCGGCCGTAGGTCCCGCAGCGCGTCCACGCCCGAGAATGCACGGTCGATCCACACGTCCGCCCGACCGAGGAGCTCAGCCTGGGAGAGAGGCCACAGCTCGACGATCCCGGCGCGTCCGGCGAGCGACTCGGAGAGCGTCGGCACGGTGAGAAAGCGTGTGGAGCCGGTCAGCAGGAACCGTCCCGGTCGATTGGCCCGGTCGACGATCTGCTTGACCGCCCGCAGGAGGCCGTCGCCAGCGCGCTGGAACTCATCGATGACGACCGGTCCCCGGAGGTTCGAGAGGACGGCATTCGGGTCCCGGAGGACCGCCTCCAGGGTCTGCGCGTCATCGAGATCGACCAGCGTGCCACGTCGGGCCTCCACCAGCGCCCGCGCGAGCGTCGACTTCCCGACCTGGCGCGCGCCGGTGACCACCACCACGCGGAAGGTCCGCAGGTACTCGTGGACGAGCGGTAGTGCGGCGCGCGGAAGCGACTGGGCCATGATGTTGGCTCGGGGAGTGTGCCCTGTTTTGGCAGAACGTCCGAAGGATTTTGTCAGATTGCCCGATAACTTTTGTCGTTTCGTCCAAATGGGCCGAGCGGCTCGCCGTCGGGGCGGCCGGGGACCGATGGAGGGAGCGACCCACCCCAGGGACCGCGAGGCCCGGCCCGGATCGGCCGCCGGGGCGGCCGCTTCCGCCGCGGCCGTCGGGTAGACTTCCCCGGTGAGCAAGCCCGACCCCGACAAGAAGAAGAAGCCGACGGGTTCCCCGAAGGCCGGCCCCCCGAAAGCGGGCAACCGGAAGCCTCGCGACAAGAAGGCCGCGATGGAGCCCGCCGCGCAGTCCCCTGCGCCGATCCCTGCGGCCGTCCCGACCCGCCGCCGCAAGGGCCGCGAGCCCAAGGTCGAGGGCCTGATCGGCGTCGGCCTCGACAACGCCGACGGCCACACCCGGATCACGAAGGGCGAGCACTTCGTCCTGCTCGGGGGCTCGTCGGAGACCCACGAGCAGATGCAGGAGTTCACGATCAAGCTGACGGAGCGCCTCGCCAAGCAGGGCAAGCGCATCCCCGACGCCACGATCCGCGAGCTCCGCGACCTCGTCTCGGATCTGAAGAAGTAGAGGGCTCGGGTCCGAGGAAGTGGGGGACCGGACGGGACGGCGGTCCCAGTCAGATCTCCTGACCCCGCGCGACCTGCCCGCGCAGCAGGAAGGTCTTCGGATACCGGCCCTCACCGCAGAGCTTGAACGACCCGAAGTCCCTGAACCAGGGCCCGTCCGGTGCGACCGGGCCGGACTCCCGCCAGACCTTCAGCGCGTACAGGTCTTCCGCGGCGATCTGTCGCTGCCGAACGCGCTCGAAGAGGTGATCCCGCAGGGCCACCGGGAGGTCGTCCCACTGGATTCTGGGCATCACTCACCGAACGTCATGCGCGCCAGCTCGTCCTTCAGTCTTGCCTGCTCGGCCGGGTCGGCCGTGACCGCGAGCCGCTCCGCGAGTTCGAGGAACCGCTGCTTCTCACGCTCCTTGGCCTCGAGCCCCGACTCGATCAGGTCCGCCAGGATGCGGCTCGCGCTCGTGTGCTGGGCCTTCGCGAGGCTGCGCACGCGGCGGGCCGTGCGGGCGGGAAGGCTCACACTCTGCCGGACGGGCTTGTCGATCGTCGCCATGGGCCCGAGCGTACACCAGATTGCACCACACTGCACCACGCTCGGGCGCGATGGGCCCGGAGGGCATCGGCGCGCGCGGACCGCGCACGGATCGGGGGCGGCGGCGAGGTCGGACCGGCCGCTCGGACCGATCCCGTACCGGCGGGGGGACGGACGCGGGCAGACGCGGCGCCGACGTGTCCCCCCGGGGGGCCGGGCCTTGCGTACCGGAAATGGGGGGAGCGGCACGGGCGGTCGGCCCTTCGCTTCGGGCCCCCGGTGACCGTCCCTAGACTCCCCATCCCGGAGCCATGAGGGCCCCGGAACGGGAGTCTTCCATGGCGATCCAGACGGTCGGCGTCGTCGGTTGCGGCCTCATGGGCTCGGGCATCGCGCAGATCGCGGCCGAGGCCGGCTGCGCGGTCATCGTGCGCGAGGTCAACGACGCCCTGCTCGCGAAGGGCAAGGGCAAGATCGAGGCGTTCCTGAAGAAGGCCGTCGAGAAGGGCAAGGCCACCGCCGACCAGATGGCGACCACCCTCTCCCGCTTCACGTGGACGACGAACCTCGCCGACCTCGCCAAGTGCGACCTCGTGGTCGAGGCGATCGTCGAGAACATGGGCGCGAAGCAGGAGCTGTGGAAGTTCCTCGACGGCGTCTGCCCGGCCCACACGATCTTCTCGAGCAACACGTCGTCGCTCTCGATCGGCGACATGGCCGCGTGCACGAAGCGCCCCGACCGGTTCGTCGGCCTGCACTTCTTCAACCCGGTGCCGATCATGACGCTCGTCGAGGTCGTCCGCACGATCTCGACCTCGGACGCGACCTACCAGGCCGCGTGCGAGTTCGGCAAGCGCGTCGGCAAGACGGTCGTCACGGCGAAGGACACGCCGGGCTTCGTCGTCAACCTGCTGCTGGTGCCCTACCTGCTCGACGCGATCCGCGCGTTCGAGAAGGGCGTCGCGTCGGCCGCCGACATCGACAACGGCATGAAGCTCGGGTGCGGCCACCCCATGGGCCCACTGACGCTCCTCGACTTCGTCGGCCTCGACACGACGCTCTACATCGCCGACATCATGGACCACGAGTTCAAGGACGTGCGCTACGCGGCCCCGCCGCTCCTGCGCCGCATGGTCGCGGCCGGCATGCACGGCAAGAAGTCCGGCAAGGGCTTCTACGACTACTCCGTCACGCCGCCCGTCCAGGCCATCCGGCCCTAGTCGGCGCACCCGAGGACCCTCCCGATGAACCTCCAGTTCGTCACGTACGCCGTGGCCGACCGCATCGCGACGGTCACGGTCAACCGCCCCGACAAGCTCAACGCGCTCAACGACGCGGTGATGGCCGACATCGGCGCGGCGATGGCCGCGGCGAAGGCCGACCCGGCCGTGGGCGTCGTCATCCTCACCGGCGCCGGCGAGAAGGCCTTCGTGGCCGGCGCCGACATCGGCGAGCTCGCCAAGCAGACCGTCGTCGGCGGCAAGGAGAAGTCGCTCCGCGGCCAGGCGGTCCTGAACCTGATCGAGACGCTCGGCAAGCCCGTCCTCGCGGCGGTCAACGGCTACGCGTACGGCGGCGGCCTCGAGCTCGCGCTCGCGTGCCACCTCCGCTACGCCGCCGCGAACGCCAAGCTCGCCCTGCCCGAGTGCGGCCTCGCGATCATCCCGGGCTACGGCGGCACGCAGCGCCTCCCGCGGATCGTCGGCCGCGGCCGCGCCCTCGAGATGATCATGACGGGCAACCCCGTCGACGCGGCCACCGCGAAGGCGTGGGGCCTCGTCAACGACGTCTTCGAGCCCGCCGAGTTCCAGGCGAAGGTGCGCGCGGTCGCGACGCACCTCCTGACGCGCGGGCCCCTGGCCCTCGCGATGGCGCTCGAGTCGGTGCTGCGCGGCACCTCGACGTCGCAGGAGGAAGGCCTCCGCATCGAATGTGATCTGTTCGGGATCGTGTCGTCCACGGCCGACATGCGCGAGGGGCTCAACGCCTTCCTCGAAAAGCGCAAGCCGACCTACAAGGGCGCCTGATCGCCGTTTCGGGGGACCGACCCCTGTCCCGGGACCGCGAGGCCCGGCCGGTACCAGGCCCGGCCGGGCCTCTTCCTGTCCCGGGGGTCCGCCGGTCGTCGCGCGACGGGACCGCGCCCGGCGCGGGGGCCCGCCGGCGGGCCCGGGGCCGCCCCCGCGCGGGCCTCGCGTCCCGCTCCCCCGAGTGCCGCCCGGCGCGCGGGGTGCGACGACGGGATGCGGGGAGGGGCGGGGAAGGGTCGAACCGTCTCCACGGGTGCCCTCCGTTGTGATTCCATGGGGGCGGAGCCCGCCATGAACCTGCGCCGCCCGTTCGCGATCGTCCTCCTGGCCGTCGCCTTCGTCGTGCCCACCGCGTTCGCGAAGGACGCGAAGGACAAGGAGCTGCCGAAGCCGAAGCCCGGCGTCTCGCGGCTCGCGGCGACGCCGCCGACCGAGTACATCCACATGGCGGTCCCGGCGGACTACGACCCGAAGAAGTTCTATCCCCTGATGTTCCTGCTGCACTCGCTGTCGGACGACGAGGCGAACAGCAAGCCCGAGATCTTCATGGCCCCGTGGGCCGAGATCCTGCTGAAGCGCGGGTGGATCATCGCGGGGCCGAAGTCGCCGATCTACGACAACGAGACGTCGGCGGGGCCGCTGGCGGACGCGCTGAAGAAGGTGATGAGCGTCTACAAGATCGACGACCGGCGCGTCGTGCTGGTGGGGCACAACGCGGGCGGCTGCATGGCGTGGAACCTCGCGACGAAGTTCCCGAAGCTGTTCGCGGGGGTCGCGTCGTTCAGCGGCGAGATCCGCGACGAGAACCGCGGGTCGCTGAAGGGCCTCGCGGGGAAGAAGGCGCTGATCTTCCGCGGGTCGAAGGACACGTACTTCACGGCGCCGATGCTGAACGCGGACAAGGCCTACCTCGAGGCGGCGAAGGTCGACCTGAAGGTGGTGGAGAAGGCGGGGTGGGACCAGGCGATGCCGACGCCCGACCTGCCGGCGCTGGCGGACTGGGTGGACGGCGTGTACCCGGCCGGGACGTGGAAGGAGAAGGCCGACGCGGCGGAGAAGGCGCTGGCGGCGGGCGACTTCGCGGGCACGGCGAAGGCGCTGGCCGACCTGGCCGCGGAGCTGAAGAAGTCGCCGTACGCGGCGTTCGAGCAGAAGGCGGCGGCGATCCAGACCGCCATGGTCTCGGCGGCGAAGGCCCTGTTCGAGGGGGCGACGAAGACGGCCGAGACGGACCCCCTGGCGGCGGTCGAGACGGCGGAGGCGGCGCTGAAGTCGATGAAGGGCGTGAAGGGCCTCGAGGAGGAGGGGAAGAAGGCCATGGCGGCCCTCCTGCGGCTCCCGGCGGTCCAGGAAGCGGTGAAGAAGAAGGAGGCAGAGGCCGCGGGGTCGGCGTACATGGAGAAGGCGGCGGCCGCCGAGGCCAAGGGCGATCTCGCCCAGGCCCTGGCGCTCTACCGCAAGGCGGCGGCCCTCGCGCTCTTCGGCAAGAAGGACGAGGCCGCCGCGAAGGTGACCGAACTCGAACCCAAGGTCGGCGCGAAGTAGGGCCCGGGGCCCCACGCACCGCCGGCCGGGAGATCCGGCGATGGCGGTGTCCAAGGATGGCGGAACGCTGACGATCGTCTCGGGCGCGCGGACGCCCATGGCGGAGTACTCCGGCACGAAGGGGTACGGCCGCCTGAAGGACGTCACGGCGATCGACCTGTGCGCGCACGCGGCGAGGGCCGCCCTCGAGCGCGGCAAGGTCGACCCGAAGGACGTCGACCAGGCGTTCGTCGGCAACGCGACGCAGTCGAGCAGCGACGCGCTGTACGGCGCGCGGCACGTGGCGCTGAAGGCCGGGTGCCCCGACACCGTGCCGGCGCTGACGGTGAACCGCATCTGCGGGTCGGGCCTGCAGGCGGTGGTGTCGGGCGCCGAGCAGATCCTGTTCGGCCGCGCGAAGACGACGCTGTGCGGCGGCATGGAGAACATGTCGCAGGTGCCGTTCGTGATCCGCGGCGCGCGCGACGGCTTCCGCCTCGGCCAGGACATGAAGGGCGAGGACCTGCTGTTCGCGGCGCTGCTCGACCCGTACTGCGGCTTCTTCATGGCGCAGACGGCCGAGAACGTGGCGAAGGACTACGGCATCACGCGCCAGGCGCAGGACGAGTACGCGCTGCGCAGCCACCAGCTCGGCGCCGCGGCCGTCAAGGCCGGCAAGTTCGCCGAGGAGATCGCGCCGGTGCCGATCAAGCGCGGCGACAAGGTCGTCGACACGGTGACGACCGACGACCACATCAAGCCCGAGACGACCCTCGAGGGCCTCGCGTCGCTGAAGCCGGCCTTCGGCAAGGACGGCACGGTGACGGCGGGCAACGCGTCGGGCATCGTGGACGGCGCCGCAGCGGTCGTCGTGACGACGCGCGCGCAGGCCGACGCGAAGGGCTATCCGCGCCTCGCCGAGATCGTCGACTGGGAGGTCGCGGGCGTGCCGCCGCGCGTGATGGGCATCGGCCCGGTGCCCGCGATCCAGGGCGTGTGCAAGCGCGCCGGGATCCGCGTGGAGGACGTGGACCTCTTCGAGATCAACGAGGCGTTCTCGGCCCAGTACCTGGGCTGCGAGAAGCTCCTCGGCCTCGACCGCAACAAGGTCAACGTGAACGGCGGCGCGATCGCGCTCGGGCACCCGCTGGGCGCCACGGGCACGCGCCTGATCCTCACGCTGGCCCGCGAGCTCGCCGCGCGCGGCGCCAAGTACGGCATCGCGTCCGCCTGCATCGGCGGCGGCCAGGGCATCGCGGTGCTGCTGAAGAACCCGAAGGCCTGACGCACCTTCCCCGCGTTCCCCTCCGACGGGCGGCGCCCACGCGCCGCCCGTCGTCGTTTCCGGACCCGATGCGGCGCGCGCGGCGATCGTCCGTGGGGGCGCCGGCCCGGGGACACGGTCGCGGGGGTGGGGACGCGAGGCCCGGTCGCCGATCGTGGTGTTCGGGGTCGATCCGCGTCCGCGATGCACGTCCATCGGCGCGACCGGCGGGCGGGCACAAGGCCCGCGCCCTACGTGCGTCTGTGATCGATTTCGGACAGGGAGGTGCAAGTCTTCCTCTGGCAGACACACTCCGGCCAGAAGCCGACAGGAACCGCGTCCCCGCGAGGGGGGGTGGGAAGCATCTGGAGGCGAACGA
>JAEUHO010000365.1 GCA_016795345.1 Planctomycetia bacterium
GTCTCGAGGGAGCCCGACGCGGCGACGCGGCGGAGCGCGGCCAGCCGCTCGAACGCCGCGGCGAGGACCGGCCGGTCCGCGGCCGCCGCGGCGGGGTCGGCGCCGCGCGCGAACGCCGCGACGAGGTCGGCGTCCGTCGCCCCCACCGCGGGCGACGTGAGGAAGGCGGCCAGCGCGTAGCGGTCGAGGGGGTCGTGCACCGCGCGCAGCAGGTGGAGGAGGTCCTCGATCTCGGCCGCGCGGTAGAACCCCGCGCCCTTCCCGACGTGGAACGGCACGCCGGCCTCGAGGAGCGCGCGCTCGAAGGCCTTGAGGTGCGTGCGCGAGCGCAGGAGGATCGCGACGTCGCCCCAGCGCACGGTGCGCGGGCCGTCCCCGCCGCCCCGGCGCGCCTTCGCGAGCGGCGTCCGACCGTCGACGAGCGCGCGGATGCGCGCCGCGACCGCGCGGGCCTCGGCGACGTCGGGGGGCACCGGCGAGTCCCCCGCGTCCACGAGCAGGAGCTCGGGGGGCGTCGGCGGGACGGCCCCGTCGAACGTGCCGCCCGCGTCGAGCGGGTCGTAGCCGATGCGGCCGGCCGCGTCGGACGGCCCGAACCACGCGGCGAACGCGGCGTTGTGGAACGCGACCAGCTCGGGCCGCGCGCGGAACGACGTGCCGAGCCGCTCGCGGCCCTCGGGCCCCACGGTCGCCCAGGCCTCCGTCATCACCGCGACGTCCGCGCGGCGGAACCGGTAGATCGACTGCTTCGGGTCGCCCACCGAGAACTGGTCGGCGCGGCGGCCCGCGGGCGACGCCTTCAGCCGCGCGAGGATCCGCGCCTGGACCGGGTTGACGTCCTGGTACTCGTCGACGAGGAGCGCCGCGGGCGCGCCGGGCAGCGCGAGGTCGCGCGCCGCGAACCGCGCCAGCAGGCGCTCGGTGCGGACTTCGAGGTCGGCGAAGTCGAGGGCGCTCCGCTCGTGTTTCGCGCGCTCGTACGCGGCGTCGAGCGCCCCCACCAGCTCGCGGACGGGCCCGTCGAGCTCCGCGGCGGCCCATGCGTCGAGCAGCGCGCCCGCGGCGGCGTCGTAGGCCGCGAACACGGCGTCGCGCTCGTCCTTCGCGACCTTCGGGGGGAGCGGCAGCACCGCGTTCTTCGCCTTCGCGCCCTTCGCCACCTCGCGCGCCCGGCGCACCGCCTCGAACCCGCCGCGGCGGAGGTCGGCCGGCGCCGGGCACCGGGCCCGCGCGGCCGCGAACGACGCCGCCTGCGCGACGCCGAGGCCCGCGGCGGCCACCGCGTCGTCGAGGCGCGCGAGGGCCGCGCCGACGTCGCCGACGGCGTCGGCGACCGACCGCGGGGCCGGCGCGACCGTGACGGCCGCGGGGTCGAGGCCGAGCCCGCGTTGGCGGCCGTGCAGCCCGAGCAGCAGCCCCGCGGCGTCCTCGCCGCCGACGCGGCGCAGCGTGCGGAGCGCGGCGGCGTCGGCGCGCCGCAGGCGCCGCTCCACCTGCGTCCACGCGTCCTCGAGGAGGAGGCGCGCCTCGGGCTCGTCGAGCAGCACGAACGCCGGGTCGACGCCCGCGACGATGGCGTGCTCGCGCAGCAGGCGCGCGCCGAACGCGTGGATCGTCGTGACCGGCGCGAACTCGACGTCGTCGGCGCGCGCGCGGAGCGCCGGGTCGGCGCGGAACGCCGCCGCGATGCGGGCCCGCATCACCCCCGCCGCCTGGGCGGGGAAGGTGAGCGCGGCCCCGCGGCGCGGGGCGCGGCGGGGGGGGGCCCC
>JAEUHO010000376.1 GCA_016795345.1 Planctomycetia bacterium
CTCGGAGCCGTTCGATGTGAGCCGCTTCGTCGTAGGGCTTCCGGTCCCGCAGGATCGCCCAGAGGATCTTGGCCCACTTGTTGGAGAGGGCTCTCACCGCCGCCGCGTGCCGCATCCCGTGCGCCCGTGCGTGGTCGTAGAACGCACGGGCCCATCCGCTCGCAGGCAGGCTGCAGCGGGCCATGTTGAACATCGCGGCCTGGAGTACGCGGTTGCAGCCCTTGCGCATCGTGATCGACATCACCCCGCGCTTGCCAGATCTCCGGGTGACCGGCGCTGTTCCCGCGATCGACTGGAAACTGCTACGATCCTCGAACCGATCCCGGCGATCGCCGGCTTCGGCCACGACCCGGACCGAGAGGCGTTCCGCGATCCCTGGCAGGCTCTGCAGGAGCTCTCGGTCCGGGTGCTTTTCCAGCAGTTCGTCGAGCTGTTCGTCCGCGGCCGCGAGCTGTGCGTTGAGCAGCTTGATCTGAGCGACGAGGTCGAGGGCTTCGTCGCGACAGGCGTCGAGCACGTAGCTCGGGGCCTTCAGGGCCGGAGCCCGTAGCCGCACGGCGAGGTCGTGGGCCGTCACGGCCCGGATCCGGTGCTCGCGGAGGATCCGCTCGAGGCGCGGCATCCGTCCCGCCGCGGCGGTCCTGGGGTCGGGATACGCCTCGACGAGTTCCAGGAAGAACCCGTCGTGCATCTCCCGGTCCAAGCCCAGGATCGCCGGGAAGTAGCGACCGAGCACCTGCCGGAGCTGGTTGCAGAAGCGCGTCCGCGCGTCGAGCTTGCGCGTGCGCGCGCGGTCTCGCAGGCGGATCTCCTCGGCGAGCTCCGAGTCGCGCTGGATCGGCTGCATCCGGGCCCGATCGGTTCGGATCGCATCCGCCAGCACGAAGGCGTCGCGGCGGTCGTCCTTGGCCCCCGCGGCTGTGTGGCGGTCCCGGAAGCGGTCCGCCTGCTTGGGATTGAAGAGATAGACCGTGTAGCCACGGTCGAGCAGCTGGTCGAGCAGGAGCGGTGCCCCGCTCTCCACGGCGACCAGCACTGCGGGCGGCCCGCCTGCGCGGTCCAAGCGTTCAAGGAGCGTCGTGACGCCGGCGGCGTCATGGTTCGACCTCCACTGGTCGAGCAGGCTCCCCGCGTCGTCCACCAAGGCGACGTCGTGGAACTCCTGCGCCCAGTCGATCCCGACGAACTTCATTCGCACCTCCCGCCCCGTGTGCGGGCTCTCCGGGCCGGCGGCACCCCTGTACGAGCGCTCGAGGCGCGACTTCTGAACAGCCGTTGAGGCCCGGAGAGTCGATCGGGCGGTCCTGTCCCCCCCGAGACCTCGAGGGCCATGGGGGGCATGAGTCCTGTCCCGATCGGCTGCCCGGCGGAGCGCCTCATCCGTACACCGGCGCGACCGCGTTCCCGCGCGCCGTTTTTCCCCCTCCCCCCGGGGGGAGGGGGAAAGGGAACCAGAAGCCTTCCGGGTCCTCGACGGCACCCTTGAGGTGGTACAGGG
>JAEUHO010000388.1 GCA_016795345.1 Planctomycetia bacterium
CGAGGTCACCCCCCCACCCCCGGGGCCGCGTGGGGCCCGTGGGGGCGGCCTGTGGTCGGGGGGGGGGGGGCGTCGGACGGCGGGCGACCGCGCTGGCCGAGGGCCGGGGTTCGCAGGGACGCAAGGCCCGGCGCGCAACGCGGCGGGCCTGGCGTCCCCCTCGGAGTTCGTCGGCCCTGCTGGGCCTCCTCCTCCTCGGGCGGCTCGTCGGCGTACGGCGGTGCGAGTACAGCCTCCTCGCCGCTGCTCCCGCGGCCCTGAGCCATCGCGGTCGATCGCGATGGAGCGACCCCCTAAGAAGGACAAGGGGGGCGGGAGGCGAACTCGAACTCGCGGTCCGGTGAGCGCGAGCCGATCACGGTCGATCGCGATTGGACGACCCACGAGGAAGTGCGAGGGGCGCGGGAGTCGCAGAGAGGAGGCGAGAAGAGAGAGAAGCCGGAGGGCGGGTGGAACGGGGAGCGATCAGCCCTTGCCCTCGAGCTTGATGATGCCGGACCAAGGGGTGGGCTCGGCGCCGGAGCGGAGGGAGGACAGGAGCTTGCGGAGCCACGCGCACGCGCCGTCGCCCGGAAGGAGACGCTCGGCGTCGAGCAACGCCGCGTCGGCCGTGGCGAGCTCGCCCGCGCGCATCGCGGCGGTCGCACGGTCCCACGCCGCGACGTGCGCCACGAAGTCCGCGGGCGCGCCGTCGCGCATCGCGACCAGCTCGTAGACGGGCTCCGGCGTGTCCCAGCCGACCACGACCACGCGGCCGATCTGCTTCGCGAGGATCGCGTCGCGCGCCTGCTCGAACGTCGAGGGCCCGATCAGGATCTTCGTGCCGAAGTACTTGTTCGCCCCCTCGAGCCGGCTCGAGAGGTTCACGATCTCGCCCATCGACGTGTAGTCGAACCGCTGGCGGCTCCCCATGTTGCCGACCACGGCCGGGCCCGAGTTGACGCCGATGCGCACCGCGAACGACGCCAGGCCCATGGACTCCCAGAGCGGGCGGAGCGTCGGGACGCGCCGCTGCACGTCGAGCGCCGTGCGGCACGCGCGCACCGCCTGGTCGGGCTGCGGCACCGGGTCGCCGTAGACCGCCATCACCGCGTCGCCGATGAACTTGCTGATGGTGCCGCCCTCGGCGTGGATCGCCTCGCCGTGGCTCGTGAGGTACTCGTTGAGCAACCGCACGAGGTTCTCGGGGCCCAGCTGGCGCGAGAACGACGAGAACCCCGCGACGTCGCTGAACAGGACCGTGATGTCGCGCCGCGCGCCGCCGAGGGCGAGCAACGACGGGTTGCCCTTCAGCGCCTCGATGACGCTCGGCGCGAGGTACAGGCCGAACGCGCCCTCCAGCCACTTGTTGTAGCGGCCCTCGGTGAACAGCAGGAACAACGTGCCGGCGGCCCACGCGACGAGCGCCGCCGTCGTCGGCGCGCCGAGGTCCATCACGCGCCCGCCCGCGAACGTCCACCAGCCGACGGCGAACAGGGCCCCGATCGCCACGAGGACCGCCGCCAGCGGCAGCCAGCGCCGCTTCGCGCGCACCGTCAGCGCGCCCGCGCCCGCGCCGAGCAGCGCGAGCACCGCGAGGTCGACGCCCGCGGGCACGCGCACGCGGCCGTCGCCGTGGAGGAGGTCGTCCACGACGGTCGCCTGGTAGACGGGGCCCTCGAAGTCGCCGCCCAGCGGCGTCGCGATCAGGTCCTTCGCGCCCGCGAGGTTGACGCCCCACACGACGATCTTCCCCTCGAGGTGCGCGCGGGCGTCCTCCGGGAGCGGGGCGTCGCCGCCCGACTTCTGCGCCCACTCGAGCACCTTCGACGCCGGGACGCGCGTGTACGTCGCGCGCGACGGGCCGCGGAAGTCCACGAGGAACGAGCCGTCCGCGTCCACCCGCTGGCGCACGGGGCCCACGACGACCGCGCCGTCCTCCGTGCGGACCGGCGCGTCGAGGGCGACCGACAGGCCCGCGAGCGGCAGGGAGAGCACCGTCCGGTCGCCCCACCCGCGCACGAGGTGCGCGCGCCGCACCACGCCGTCGACGTCCGGCACCGTGTTGACGAAGCCGAGGAGCCGCGCGCCGTCCGCGACGCGCCGTACCGGCAGGTTGGCGCCGACCTCGCGACGCATCGCGGGCGGGGGTGTCACGCCGCCGGCGCCCAGCTTCCCCGCGACGGCCGCCACGCGCGCGGGGACCTCGTAGCTCGGCGTCGGCGAGAGCTCGAGCGCGACGACGCCGCGCGCCTTCCCGAGGGCCGCGCCGTAGGCCTCCGCGGTGCTCGACTCGATGTCCAGGGTCTGACGCTGCATCTCGGTCAGCGGGATCGACGACGCGTAGTCGTCGGACCCCTGCCCGCGATCGAGGTGCAGCACGTCCACCAGCACGGCCTTCACCTTGGCCTTCGCGAACAGGCCGAACAGCGCTTCGTTGACGTCGAGCGGCCACGGCCAGTCGAGCTGCAGGTCCCGTTTCACCGCCAGCACGTCCGGGTCCTCGATCGTGCACACGACGATCGAGGGGTCGGCGGGGCGGTCGTCGGCGAAGGCCCGCGTGCGGACGTCGACGAGACGCAGTTCGAGCGTCTCGCCGAGCGAGGTGCGCCGCAGGCCGAACGCGAGGGCGGCGACGACGAGGCCGAGGGCCGCGCCGACGAGGAGGCGCGTCGCCGGGGTCAGCGAGAGCGGGCGCGGCGCGCGGTTCGAGGCGGGCGGGGTCATGGGACGCGAGGCCCGTCCGGTCGCGGGCCGGCCGCGATGCTACGCGCCCGCTCGCCCCGTCGTACGCCGCGGGCCGGGCCTCGCGTGCCGGACGGGTCGGGGGTCGTGTCGTCGCGCCGGCCGGGGCGCACGGTCACCGCGGCGGCAGCGGGATCGGCGGCGGGGGCGGCGGCGGCCCGCCCGCCGGCGAGGTCCCCGAGGACGGCGGCGGCGCCGGCGGGGGCGCGACGGGCGGCGGCGGCGGGGTGCGCCGCATCGTGACCGCGAACCGCTCCTTGCGCGGCTGCTCGATGGCCGCCATGTTCGGCGGCATCTGGAGCTGCGCGAGCGCGCGCTCGAGCGCCTGCGCGCGGACCTGCGGCGACGCGTGCTGCGCGCCGCCGTGGGCCTGGCCCGTCTCGCCGAGGTGGCGCAGCTCGTCGCGGATGGCGGACGCGCGGTAGAGGACGTCGTAGAGGAGGTACGTGCCCTCGAGGTCGGCCTCGAACTCGAACGCCTGGCCGTAGTCGTGGCCGACGGCGCGGCCCGAGAGCTCGCCGACGGAGTCGCCGAAGAAGTTCACCATGCGCGGCGCGACGCCGGTCTCGTCGAGGCCCTTCGCGATCGCGTCGAGGAACTCCTTGCGGCCCTGCTGGAACTTCGGGCCCTGGCGCAGGATCTTCGTGCCGTGGCTGAGCGTCACGTGCGCGAGCTCGTGCGCGATGATGCCGGCGAGCTCCTCCTCGTCGCGGCAGGCCTCGACGGCGCCGCGCGTCACGAGGACGTAGCCGCCGGGGCCGCTGACGGCGTTGACCTCCATCGAGTTCAGGACGTCGAAGTGGTAGCCGCCGTGGTTCGCGGGGACGCGGTCGGAGAGGCGCACGATCGCGTCGCCGACGAACCGCACGTAGCGGCGGCGGTTCTCGTCGGGGTCGATGCCGTACTTCGCGATGGCCTGGGCGGCGACCGCGCGGCCGATGTAGTACTCCTGCGTCGTGTTGAACCCCTCGTTCATCTTCTGGAGGGCGCGCTGGGCCTGCGCGACCGCGCCCGCGATGCGCAGCGCCTTCTTCGCGTCGCCGGGGACCTTCGGCTTCTTGCCGCCGAGCAGCTTGCCGAGGGGACCCGGCAGGTCGTCCACCTTGTCGAGGACGTCGGCCACCTTGCCGAGGTCGAGGGGCTCGCGCGACTCCTCGGGGACCGGCGGGAGGCGGGCCGGGCGGTCGTAGGCGCGCCCGCGGCGGCCGAGGTTGCCGTCCACGACGAACGAGATCATCTCGAACGTGTCGAGGGCGGCGGTGTCGGCCTCCATGCGGTCCACGTACCGGTACGCCAGCTCGAGGTCCTTGCGCGAGACGCGGTAGCCCCGCTCGGTGTTCTCGCTGAACTGGCGGCCCGCGGCGGACACCTGCTGCTGCGTGACCGTGCCCGGCGGCACGCCCGTGAGGTGGGGCGGCGGCGGGGTGCCGGCGAGGGCCGAGGGCTCCACCGTCTCGTAGGCCTTCAGCCACCCCTCCGTCGGCGGGTTCGCGGCCGTCCGGACCTTGATCCACGGCAGCTTCACCTCGAGCAGCGTCACGGAGGTCCCGGCCGGCAGCGGCGCGCCGACGGGCGCGGCGAGCGCGTTGGCGTCGCCGCGGATCGGCGTGCCCGCCTTCGCGAACGTCACGCGGACGTCGCCGACCTTGCTGTCGGTGGGCGCCGCGAGCAGGGACGACGCGGGGACGGCGAGCGCGACGACGGCGACGGCGAGCCAGCGGGACAGGCGGGACATGCGGACGGGCTCCAGGGGCAATCCCGAAGCCTACCCCCGGGCGAGGGGCCCGGTCAGCCGCGCCCGAACCACCGCGCGAGCGGGCCGCGGCGGGCGGCGACCGGGGGCGCCGGGGCCCGGGGCCCGGCCGCCGCGGCCGCGCGCCAGCGGTCCGTGAGGAGGTGGCGGTGCGTCTCGATGTCGCTGCGTCGCGCGTGTTCGTACCCCGCGAGGCGCATCTCCTCCGGGTAGCCGCGCGCGAGGATCGCGGGCACCTCGCGGACGTCGTCGTAGAGGAAACCCGCGGGGCCGACGTAGGTCGCGAGGTCGTCGCGCACGCGCGCGACCACGACGCCGAGGCCGGCCGCCTGCGCCTCGGCGACGGCGAGCGGCCAGCCGACCGTGCGACGGACCGGGCACCCGGTGTAGACGAGCCAGCCGTGGCGTCGGAACTCCGCGGGCATGGCCGACGGCTGGAGCGCGTCGACCATCTCGACGGGGCTCCCGGTGCGGCGGACGTACGCGTCGATCTCGTCGCTGCGGTAGCCGATCGCGTAGAGGCGGAACGTCCGGTCGGGGACGAGGCGCGCGAGGTCGGCGAAGTCCTCCATCCGCTTCTTCGGGATGCACGCGCCGACGTTCATCACGTCGCGGCCGCGGGGCCCGCGGTCGTGGAACGCGGCGTGGTCGATCACGGGCCACGCGTCGACGAGGGTCGCGGCGGGGATCCCGGCGCGCTCGAGCGCGGGCCGCAGGAACGGGAACGCGAGCACCCCGAGGCAGAACGGCGACCGCGTCGCGTCGAGCCCGCCGCGCCGCCGCGCCGTCGAGCCCGCCGGGTCGAGGTGGAGCGGCAGCACGTCGAACGAGTGGGTGCGCACGGTGAACGGCACGCCGGTCCGCCGGGCCACGCGCTCGACGAGCGCGGCCGTGTGGAGGAAGTGCGTGTGCAGGACGTGCGGGCGGAAGGCCCGCACGCGCTCGACGATGCGGTCCTCGTCGGGCTCGTGCACGTGCGGCGCGGCGTCGGCGTAGGCGCGGTCCGCGGGCTTCAGCGCGATCACGGCGACGTCGTGGTCGCGGCGGATCGACGCCAGCTCCGTGCGGAGGTACGTCTGCGACAGCTGCGGGAAGTCGTCGACGACGTACTGGACCCGGAGACGCTCGGGGGCGGTCATGACGGGCTCCGCGCGCGCCACCGGCTCTTCCACCACTCGAGCCACGGCCGCGGCGACCACGGCGCGGCCTTCGCCCACGCGACGACGTGGGGCCACGCGGCCTCGAGGTCGCCGGTCTTGCGGTGCTGGCGGATCCAGCGGCGGTGCAGCCGGAGTGCGTGGCCCCGCGGGTCGCGCGTCCGGTCGGCGTACCGCTCCTGGAGCGCGAGGCGCGAGCGCTGGATCAGGTCCGCGCGCGACTGCTTGTTGGCGGCGCCGCCGCCGCCGTCGTGTTTGCGGTACCGCGTCACCACGCGGTCCACCGCGACGGCCCGGCCGCCCTCCGCGTAGAAGCGGAACAGCAGCTCGGTGTCCTCGGCCCAGCGCACCGTGGGGTCGAACCGCAGCGCCTTCAGCCGCGCCGCGCGCCAGACCGTCGCGCTCGGCAGGACCCAGAGGCCCTCGCACATGTCCTCGAGGCAGACCGGCGGGCGGTACCGCGCGCGGTGGAAGATCGACGCGCGGCCGTGGCGCCAGTGCCCCTCGTAGACCGCGTTCCCGATGGCGAGGTCCACCGTCGGGTCGGCCTCGAGCGGAGGCACCAGCGCCTCGAGGTGACCCGGCAGGAAGAGGTCGTCGCTGTCGAGCAGGGCGACGTAGGCGCCGGTCGCCGCCTCGAGGCCCGCGTTGCGCGCGCTCGCGGTCCCGCCGTTCGCCTTCGACAACACCCGCACCCGGGGATCGGCCCCGTACCGGGCGGTCAGCGCCTCGACGGTCCCGTCGGTGGACCCGTCGTCCACGACCACGACCTCGAGGTCGGGCCACGGCTGCGCGAGGGCGCTCTCGATCGCCTCGACGACGAGCGCCTTCCGCTGGTACGTGGGGATGACGACCGAGACGCGCGGCACGCTGGCTCCGGACGGGCCGGGCGCAGTATCGGGGCACGCCGTGGGATCGTCTCGCCGGGCGCGACCCGCCGGCGGGGGACGGCGAGGCCCGCGCGCGGCGCGCGCCGGCGGCCGGGCCTCGCGGTCCCGGGGCGTGGGGTGCGGTCCCGACCGTCGCCGGCCGATCCAACGGGAGGCGCTCCCGCGTCGGAGGTGGGCGATCGTGCGGTCCCGGTGGCGACTCGCAGCCCTCCTCGCCCTGCTCGGGGGCGTCCTCGGGGCCGGGGCCGAGGCGCTGCGTCGCGCCCGCCGCGACGCGACGACGGGGCGCGTGCCCGTGGTGCTCGACGCGACGCCGGCGACGCGCGCGGCGCGCGTGGACCCGACGGGCGCGACCGTCGCGACGCGGTTCGCGCCGCCGGAGGGCGCGGTGCGCGCGGTCGCGGCCCCGGGGTCGTTCGCCGCGTGGCTGCGGGCGCTGCCGCTGCGGCCCCACGGGGCGCCGGTGCGCCTGTTCGAC
>JAEUHO010000420.1 GCA_016795345.1 Planctomycetia bacterium
CGCGAACCGGGCCAGGAACCCGGGGAGATCCGACGGGAGGGAGTCGTCACGGGGAAGGGGGGCCGGCATTGGGGCGGGACTCCAGTGAGTGCAAACAATACACTAACACGAAGTCCCCGGAGTCAAGCGGAGGCCCCTCCCGTGCGATTTCGGCGTAAGTCGTTGATCGACAAGGGTCCACGTCGTTTCGAGGACACGGCACCCCGCTTGCGAACGAGGGGCGGCTTCCGTCCCTCGGTCGCCGGCCCCCGGGGGTCGGACCGACCGCGAAAGGCAACGCATGCGCGGACTTCCTCCTCTCTTCCGGGCCTGGCGGGGCGCCGCCGCGGGCGTCGCGGTGCTCGCCGTGTTCGCGGCCTGTTCGGAGCCCCACGAGCAACTCGCCTTCCCGCCGGGGCCGGCGGCCAACCTCGACGTCGAGGACACCTCCGCCAAACACGTGCCGCCGCCGCCGCTGAACGCGGACATGTGGCCGTGCTCGCAGTGCCACGACAACAAGGACCTGACCTCGAACCCGAAGCGCCGCGAGCTGAACCAGCCGCACGACGAGATCAAGCTGACCCACGACGAGAAGCACCGCTGGTGCCTCGACTGCCACGACGCCGAGAACCGCGACGTGCTCCGGCTCGCGAGCGGCGCGCAGGTCCCGTTCGAGCGCTCGTACGAGCTCTGCGGCCAGTGCCACGGCGACAAGTACCGCGACTGGCGCGCGGGCGTCCACGGGCGGCGCACGGGCCAGTGGAACGGCGAGAAGCAGTACCAGCTGTGCGTGCACTGCCACGACTCGCACGCCCCGCAGTTCAAGCCGCTCAAGCCCGAGCCCGCGCCCATCCCGCCGAGCCGGAGGATCACGAAGTGAACGCCCACGGAACCTGTGGTTGCGGCGGGACCCCCGCCGGCGGCGGGTGCGGCGGCGGTCGCGCCTCCGCGGCCCCCGCGACCGACGCCTCGCCGTTCGTCGCCCTGCCGGTGCTCCCCGCGTCGCCCTGCGCCGGCGGGACCGCCGTCGCGACGGACCCGCACGAGACGACGCTCGCGGAGGGCGAGCGCGTCCTCCAGCAGCTGATGGCCTCGGAGGCCCCGCGCGTCGGGCCCGAGAACGTGGACGAGCTCACGGAGGACGGCGGCGTCTCGCGTCGCGCGTTCCTCGCGTGCGTCGTCGCGGGGTGCACGGCGGCCGCCACCACCGGCTGCAGCGACTTCCTGCACACCGCCGTCGGCAAGAAGGCCTTCCGCGAGTACGGCAAGGACGAGATCGCGGGGCTGGTGAAGGAGCTCGAGGCCTCGGCGAAGGCGAAGGTCGGCAGGGACGTGAAGATCGGGACGGCCGGCCCGCTGCCGGGCGTCGAGTTCGGCTAGGCGCTCGACGTCTCGCGCTGCATCGGCTGCCGGCGCTGCGTCTACGCCTGCGTCGAGGAGAACAACCTCTCGCGCGACCCGCAGGTCCACTGGATCCGCGTGCTCGAGATGGACAAGGCGCACGGCGTCGACTTCGCCCACGCGAACGCCTACTACGACGCCGAGCAGGTCCCGCGGCCGGGGCACTTCTACCTGCCGGTCGCGTGCCAGCACTGCCGCGACGCGCCGTGCGTGAAGTCGTGCCCGACCGGCGCGACGTGGACCGAGCCCGACGGGATCGTCGTCGTGGACTACGACTGGTGCATCGGCTGCCGGTGCTGCATGTCGTCGTGCCCCTACGGCGCCCGCCACTTCAACTGGGCCGACCCGAGCGTCCCGACCGAGGCGTTCAACCCCGACACGCACTTCCTCGGCAACCGGCCCCGCGGCCGGGGCGTCGTCGAGAAGTGCACGTTCTGCATCCAGCGCGTGCGCAACGGCCGCTACCCGGCGTGCGTCGAGGTGTGCCCCGTCGGCTCGCGCAAGTTCGGCAACCTCCTCGATCCCGCCAGCGAGATCCGCTACATCCTCGAGCACAAGCGCGTCTTCGTGCTGAAGGCCGAGCTCGCGACCCACCCGCGCTTCTACTACTTCTACGGTTCGTGAGCGGCGGAGCCCCTCCCATGAAGACCCTCCGCGACTTCGCCCTCTTCCTCCGCGACTGCGTGCGCGCCGCCCTCACCGGCGGCCGCGCGTACTGGCTGTGGGTCGGGCTCCTCGGCGTCCTCCTCGGCGTCGGCCTGTACGCCTACGTCCACCAGCTCCGCGTCGGCCTCGGCGCCACCGGGATGCGCGACCAGGTCTCCTGGGCGTTCTACATCGGCAACTTCACGTTCCTCGTGGGCGTGGCCGACGCCGCGGTGCTCGTCGTGATCCCGGCGTACATCTACAAGTGGAAGCCGGCCCGCGAGGTCGTCGTGTTCGGCCTGCTGCTCGCCATCGCGGCGGTCTCCATGGCGGCCACGTTCGTCCTCGTGGACATCGGCCACCCCGAGCGCCTCTGGCACCTCTTCCCGCTCATCGGCAGCCTCAACCTGCCGAACAGCCTGCTCGCCTGGGACGTGGTCGCGCTCAACTCCTACCTGCTGCTCAACATCGTCATCGTGCTGTACGGCCTCTTCTCCCTCTGGAAGGGCAAGATCCCCGGCCGCGGCGTGTTCCTGACCATGATCCTGGTCTCGATCCCCGTCGCCATCGCCGTCCACACGGTGACCGCGTTCCTCTACAACGGCCTCGCCAGCCGCCCGTTCTGGAACTCGTCGATCCTCGCGCCGCGGTTCATCGCGTCGGCGTTCTGCTCCGGCCCGGCGGTGCTGCTGGTCCTGCTCCAGATCCTGCGCCGCGTCACGAAGTTCGACGTGCAGAACCAGGTGCTGTGGAAGCTCGCCGAGCTCATGGCCTACGCCATGGGGTTCAACCTCTTCCTCCTCGCGGCCGAGGTGTTCAAGGAGTTCTACTCCGGCACCGAGCACTCGCGGCACATCTACTACATGTTCACCGGGCTCGACGGCCACAACGCCATCGTCCCGTACATCTGGATCGCCGTGATCTGCAGCGTGGCGGCGTTCTTCATCCTCCTGATCCCGCGCCTGCGCATGCACCCCGTCCTCCTGAACGTCGGCTGCGCCCTCACCTTCGTCGGCGTCTACATCGAGAAGGGCATCGGCCTCGTCATCCCGGGCCTCACCCCGGACGCGCTGGGCGAGATCTACGAGTACGTCCCGACGCTCACCGAGCTCGGCGTCACGGCCGGGATCTTCGGCATGGGCGGCCTCATCTTCACGTTCGGCGTGAAGGCGAGCCTGCCGCTCCTCGAGAAGTTCCGCGGCGACGGTCCCGGCGGCGGCCCGGCGGGCGGCCTGCCCGCCTCCGGCAGCGCGCCCCCGAAGCGGTTGCCTCCGCTCCCTCGCACCGCCCGCCGCGCCCGGCGACGCTCTCGGGGCGGGGGGCGCGCGACGGGCGCCAGCGGGACCGGCG